>NZ_JBCLNH010000019.1:0-77711 GCF_039062665.1 Clostridium sp. 2218st1_F5_2218SCRN_220325
CTTTAGAACAAGGTATAAAACCTGCTGATATATTAAACGATGGTTTGATTTCTGCAATGGGTGAAATAGGCGATAAATTTAAAGAAGGACAAATATATGTTCCAGAAATGTTAATCGCAGCTAAAGCAATGCAAGCTGGACTTAAAGTTTTGGCTCCATCTCTAAAAGCTGAAGGTGTTGAACCAATAGGAAAAGCAGTTATAGGTACTGTAAAAGGGGATTTACACGATATAGGTAAAAACTTAGTTAAGATGATGATGGATGGCGCTGGTATAGAAATGGTCGACTTAGGTGTTGACGTTCCAGAAGAAAAATTTGTTGAAAAAGCTGAAGAAATAGGAGCAGATATAATTTGCTTATCAGCTTTACTTACAACTACAATGCCGGCAATCGAAACTACTATAAAAGCATTTGAAGAAAAAGGAATTAAAGATAAATATATATTCATGATAGGCGGTGCTCCAGTTTCAGAAGAATACGCAAAACAAGTACATGCAGATTACTATACTACTGATGCAGCAGCTGCAGCAGATGTAGCTAAAAATGTACTTAAAGCTAAAAAATAATATAGGCGTTTAAACAATCTGAAAAATAAATAATTATATTGGGAGGAACGGTTATGAGTATAAAATTTAATAAATTGGCATACGATTCAGTTGATGATTTTGTTTATGGTTCTTGTAAGAAACCAGTAACAACTAAAAGCGGTTTAATAATAGGTGGTGACGAAGTTTATCCAGAATTAAACTTCACATTGCCATCAATGATAGTTAATGAAGATAGTATAAAAGATGCATATCAAATATATAAAGATATGACTAATGGTATATTAAATAGAGCTAGAGAATTATATGCTCCAGGAGTAGTTATAGAATATGAAACTCTTCCTGAATTTACTGAAAATCCTAAATGGGGTATTGAAGTAAGTAAGATCATAGTAGATACTATGAAAGAATACGAAGCTAAATACGGTCTAAAATCTGCTTATAGAGCTACTCCAAACGACTTAAGAGAGATGAATAGACCTCCAATTATGAGAAGCGGTAAGTATTGGGAAGCTATGATTGAAAGCTTCGCTGGTTGCTCACAAGCTGGCGCTGACTTTATCTCTGTTGAATCTACTGGTGGTAAAGAATTAAACGACGAAGCTTTAGTAAATGCAGATATTAAACAAGTTATATTTGCACTTGGAGTTTGTGGATGTAGAGATATGAAATTCTTATGGAAAAACATAGCTGATATTTGTAAAGCTAATGGCTCACTTCCAGCAGGGGATTCTGCTTGTGGATTTGGTAATACTGCTATGGTACTTGCTGAAAGAGGTATGATACCAAAAGTATTTGCAGCAGTAGTGAGAGTTGCTACAGTTGCTAGAGCTTTAGCTGCTTTTGAAGAAGGAGCTGTAGGCCCATCTAAAGACTGTGCTTATGAAGGTATTTATCTAAAAGCAATTACAGGCTCTCCTATATCTTGTGAAGGTAAATCAGCTGCTTGTGCTCACTTATCTCCAATAGGTAATATAGCAGCTGCTGTAACTGATTTATGGTCTAATGAATCTGTCCAACAAGTTAAATTATTAGCTGAAATGGCACCAGTTGTATCTATAGAACAATTAATTTACGATACAAGACTTATGAATACTGCTACTAAGAAAGGATTTAGAAGAGAATTTAGAGATTTACTTGCTGAATCTGATGCACGACTTGATCCTCAAGCTTACGTATTAAAACCACAAGTTGTATTTGATATAGCTGGCGAATTAGTCAAAGCTGAAAATTCATTTGAAATGACTAAGTTAGGTGCTAAACTTGCTCTTGATAAGATAACTGAAGCTGTAAATAGCGGTGAAGTTTATGTAGAAGAAAGAGAAAAGAAATGGCTAGATATCATAGGAAATCAAATTGAAGATATAGCAGATGATGAATTAGAATTTTATGACGATATGCAAGATGAATTAGATATGGATAAATTTATACCAGCTGAATACGGCTTATAAATTTTAATCTAATATAAATTAAAATAAATCTTATAAATAAAAAGCTTATAATTTTAAACTAAATAAACTTAAGCTGTCCCAAAGTAACCATCTCAAATTTTGGGACAGTTTCTCTATATATTACAGGAAAAATATTTTTAAATTACAGGATAGGCGTTTAGATTATAAAAAATGTTTTAGGGTGGTTAAATCTTTTAAAATAAGGGTGGTATGGCTTATGAAGGTAAAATTAGATATTGTATCGGGATTTTTAGGAGCAGGAAAGACTACTCTTATAAAAAAACTTGTGACTGAAGGTTATAGGGACGAAAAAATCGTCGTCTTAGAAAATGAATTTGGAAAAGTAGGAATTGATACTGACATACTAAAAAATACTGGTGTCGAAGTAGAGGAAATAACAGCAGGATGTATTTGCTGTAGTTCGTCGGGGGATTTTCTCTCTTCAATAGAAGATATAATAAATAAATTTAATCCTGATAGGATAATTGTAGAACCTACAGGTGTCGCAAAATTAAGCGAGATATTAAGAGCGTGTAAAGATTTTAAATTTAAAAATCTATTTAAAATCAATAATATTATCTCTGTATTAGATGTAAAGCGATTTGACTTTGTATCTTCATACTCCAAGGTATTTGTAGACGATCAAATTGCAGTATCAAAAACTATTGTTTTAAGCAAAAATACAGGTGTTGATATAAAATATATTGAAGGGATGTATTCGTATATCAAAAATATAAATATAAATGCAAATATTATAAACGAAGATATTTACAATATAAGTGGGCGAAATTTGATTGAAGCTATTGAAAATAAAATACAAGACTACGACATGTTAAAAATATTAGATAAACTAGATAAGGACGAGACTAGAAATCCATATCATTTTTCTACATTGGAATTTAAAACAAAGAAATCTATAGATTATAGCGATATAAAGCTCATCTTTAAGTGTTTTGAAGATGAGGATACTTATGGCAAAATCGTAAGAGGAAAAGGGATTTTGCAAAATAGAGATAAAAATTGGTACAAATTTGATTATGTTGAAAATGAAATAAATGAAGAAAGCTATTATAAAGAAGAAAGTGGAGCGATTTGTATTATAGGATACAAATTAAACAAGAAAAATATTTTAAATTTATTTGAATAAAATAAGTTAAAAACAGATATAGCTTTTAAATAATTTAAATTTATTTATTTTAATTTTATTTATATCTTTTTAAAATAGACTTTTCTTATCAAATAAGTTATAAGGAAAGTCTATTTTATATTATCCATTTTGACGATATTGTTTAGGAGTCATTTTCGTCAAGTTTTTAAATACTTTTGAAAAATAGCTTTGATCTTCAAAGCCGACTTCCATAGCTATTTCTACTATAGAAAAATCAGTATTTTTAAGTAGCAGTTTGCTTTGCTCGATTCTTATTTTATTTAAATAATTTGAAAAGCTTACGCCCACTTCTTTTTTGAATACACTTGAAAAATAAGATGGGTTTAGATGTACTATATTAGCGACTTTTTCTAAATTTATATCTTCGTTGTAATGTTCATTTATATATGATATACATTTTTGGATTAATACAGGGTTTTTAGACTCGTTAAAGTTAAATACGTTTTGAGTAAAGCTATCTAGCATGTGAACAACCCAATAAGATAAATCTTCGATATTTTTTATATTTGATATTTTATATAAAAACTTGCTATTTAAGTCTATTATCGTATTTGAGTCGGCTCCGCCGTCTATAGACGCCCTAGACAACAATGTGCAAAGCTCTAATGTCTTTGATTTTATTACATTTATATTGTTTCCTGAGGCAAATAAAATACGACCTATCATATCGTTTAGGATATTTTTAGCTCCTATAACATCCCCATTTCTAACTTTTAATAATAATTCCTTTTCTGTTTCATAAGAGTAAAATTCTACATTTTGCTCATCTTTAATAGTCTGTATTTTTTCATTTAAATCAGATTGATGAGAAGCTATTAATCTCTTTCTTTCAAGCTCTTTTTTCTCATCACTTAAAAGACTATAAACTACAATAAACAACAAGTTGCCTAGATGCCTAACTCTTGTAGGGTCTATAACTTGAATACTTCTTATTTTAGATTCCACCATCCCAAGATATTTTAAATCTATATTGAATTTTTGCATAATTTCAGAAATCATAAGTTCATCAGAAAAATCCATAAGTATAGGACCAGCTAGCACAGAACCTCTAAATACACCTTTTTTTATAACTGGAACAGTATAGTGAATAAGCCCAGCAGGACAAAAGAATGTATAAGCTTCTCCTAACGCTTCTGATTGTTTAGCTGCATATATATGAGTTTGAGAACAGGGGTTCATATCTCCTGTAAACTCTTTGAAAAATTTGCAAAAAGGTTCTTCATTCCCAATTGAATACACAGAACTTCCGTTTTCATCTAGTAAGACAAGTGGAATATTAGTAGAATAAGAATATGTAGTTAGTGCCTCTTTTAAACTTTCTAAAAATTTTTCTTTCATTACACTTATCACCACAACTTCATATTTTAATTACTTTAATTTATATAAAAAATTCACTACGTTCATATCGCCAAGGACTTCGTCCGTTGCTTAAAAATCGCTTTGCTCATGACGCCAACGAATCGGAGATTACGTTGCTTAAAAATCGCTTTGCTCATGACGCCAACGACTTCGTCCGTTGCTTAAAATTCGCTAGAATTAAAAAAGTTATCTTCTTACTATGTATAAATTTTTAAGTGAATTTCATTTTATATATCCTATAAATAAACATATTATTATACAATTCGATTTTTGCAATCTAAATCCCTTCTTAATTCAAATTATATTTTTAATAAAGTTAAAGATAACTCTTTAGTAAAATATTTATAAATCTTAAAAATGTTATGATTTCGTGATATAATGTAAGGAAAAATTTATAGATTTTATACAATATAAGATGTATATTATCTATAATGACTAAATGATAAGGGGGATAGAGATGATATTAAACAAAAAATTTATACCACTGTTTTTATCTTTATCACTAGTACTTCCTAATATAGGACCTATTTATTCTTATGCTGAAGTAAAGGCAACTTTTAAGAAGGAACAAAAAAAGATTGAAACAGAAAACAATCAAAAACAAAGAGTCTCAAATCAACTAGAAGATAAGTTTGATTTAGAAAAAGTATCAGGAAGTTATGTGGCAAAACACATAAATAAATACAACTCTAAAGAAAACTTTGAGTATGCTGTAAAAGAAGTTTTAAATTATTATTATGACAAAGATCAAAGTAAAAAGATAAATCAATTTAAAGCAGTTATAGACTCTAGGGCAGATGATTTAATAAAAGATTATGAAGATGCATCAGAAGAAAAACAAAGTGATGAAGAGTTAGGTTATAAACCTGGTGAAGTCATTGTTGAATTTGAAAATGATGTAAATAAAGAGTTAAAAGAAGCTGTTGTAGACAATCTAGACGGTGAAATAGAACAGCTTATGGGAAAAAATATAGGTGTAGTCGATATATCAAACTCTGAAACTGTAGATAAGGCGATAGAAAACTACGAAGACAGTAGTTTTATAAAATCAGTACAGCCTAATTTCTCATATAAAACTACGTCTAGCTCTAGTACATATAAAGCTACAACTAGTACTAATGATGAGTACAGCAAGGCACAATACTATTTAAAAAGTTTAAAAATATACGAAGCTTGGGACTACTTAAAAGACTACAAAACATCTAAAGTAAAAGTAGCAGTACTAGATACTGGTATGGATGTAAATCACCCTGACTTAAAAAGCAATTTATATCTTGCAGTAGATGCTGAAAACAACTATTCTCAACTTACTAAAGATAAAAACTATCATGGGACGCATGTATCTGGAATATTGGCAGCTACAACTAATAATGCTATCGGTATTTCAGGTATTGGAAACAACAATATAGAGCTTATGAATATAAATGTATTTTGGGGAAACAAAAACAGCGCAGAAGCTTTTACAAGTGATATTTTAAACGGATATAATTACGCCGTTAAAAAGGGCGCACAAGTTATAAATATGAGTCTTGGTAGATTGGTAGACGATAATTTTTATGAAGATGCAGATAAAGAACAAGATAAATTATTAGAGAAGGCTATAAATAACGCCAAAGCAAAGGGAATTGTCACTGTTTGTTCAGCAGGTAACAACAACAGCACTATGAAGTTTTATCCTGCTGATTTTGACTCTTGTATATCTGTAATAAATATAGATCAAAACGACCAAAAGGCGGCTGATTCAAATTACGGAACTAAAAAGGATATATCTGCATATGGAGTAGATATATACAGCACAATTCCTTATACCAATGGACAAAGATATATGTATGACAGCGGAACATCTATGTCTGCGCCAATAGTCTCTGGTATTGTGGCTATGATGAAGTCTAAAAATCCAAACGCTACAGTAGACGAAATAAAATCAGCTCTATATTCTACAGCTGACGATATAGGTAGACCGGGAAAAGACAGTTATACGGGATACGGCAAGGTAAATGCCTTAAAAGCAGTAAAAGCTATAGGCGGTGGAACACTTATAAATAAACAAAATACAAGTACAGACAACAAAAACAATACATCTGTACCTAATAAAAATAACACTACAAATAATAAGAATAACACCACTGTCGACAAAAATAATAATATAGCTAATAAAAATAATACAACTGTAAACAAAAACAATGCCACAACTAATAAAAATAATACGGTAGCTAAAAAGAATATGGCTACACTTACGATAAATACTTTAAATTCATCTAGTACATATATAAGCGGTAAGGCGCTAAGCTCCGCTACTATTAAAGTATATAACTCAAAAGGCAAGATTATAGCTTCTGGCAAAGCTTCAAATAATAAATACAGTATTAAAATACCTAAGCAGCCTGGCGGCTCTACTATAAAAGTAGTAGCTTCTAAGACTAATTACAACTCAAAGAGCGCTACAACTACAGTATTAAAACAATTTGGCTCTTTAACATGTAACAATATATATAAAACTAGCACGAGTATAAGTGGAACAGGAACAAAAAACGCCACTATAAAAGTTTATGTAAATAAAAAGCAAGTGGGAAAACAGACTACAGTAAATTCTAAAGGAAAATACAAGGTGTTTATTCCAAAACAAAAGAAAAATACTGTGATAACTATTCAGATGTCTAAATCAGGATATGTTACGAAGAGTATTAATAGGACTGTAAAATAAATAATTTTAAAATGTAAATAGATCTTTACTTAAAATTATTAAATGACATAAAAATAATAAAAATCCCCCTATATAGAGTGTTCTACTATATAGGGGGATTTTTATTTCTAATGAAAGCTAATTTAAAGAAATATACAAAATCGCCCTCGCCATAAGCGAAGCAAATTTAAAGCAACAGTATCTTCGATTTGTTGGTGCTATGAGCGAAGCGAATTCTAAGCAACGGAATCTTTGATTCGTTGGCGTCATGAGCGAAGCGAATTTTAAATCACATATTTTATAAAGCTATCTGGAAAAATCTCTTTAATCTCTTTTTTAAAGAAATCCTTCATATCATCTAATTCTTCTTTAGAATATACGTATTTGCCGTATCCAAATTGACCGTATTTAAATTTTCTATCATCATCATTCATAGGCAATGTAGTCTCTGGATATATTTCGTTTATTCTATTTTTTGCTTTTGTAGTGTATCTATGAGATATCACTTCAAATATAATGCTTTGATTAAAATCTTTTGGGAGTTTTTCTTTTATACTTTTAATTAAATCTCTGTATTCATCTTTCCAATTTTCATAAAGAAATACGGGTGCGATTATAAAACCTATTTGGTATCCTGCATTAGCTACTTTTACAGCAGCTTCAATTCGCTTGCTGGCAGAAGCTGTATAATGTTCGTAAATGTCGATTATTTTTGGTGTATTTATGCTAAATCTAATTTCTGTGTGGTTGTTGTGGTTTGCATCTAATAAACTATCTACATCATTGTATTTAGTCACAAATCTAAAGCGAGCTTTTTCTTCTGCTCCCATAAATTCTATCGTTTTTCTCAAAGAATGAGTATAGGGTTCAAGTGGTATAGGGTCGGATGTCGCCGCACCTTCAAATATAGTTACAGCAGGCGATCTTTCGTCTATATATTCTTTTGCTTTTTTTAAGATATCGTCTATATTGACAAACACCCTTATATAAGGCTTATCGCCTAATTGAGTATTTAGATAGCAGTATTCACATCTTCCCATACAGCCGCTGACTAAAGGCAGTTGATAATTTGCAGATGGCTTACATGTTTGAAACTTTAGACTTTTACGATAACCGACGACTAATGTCTCTTTTCCGGATCTGTATTGTTCATATAAGTTGTCTCCAGGGATATTGCTTTTGATTCTGTTAGAACTTGTATTTATAATTTCAATATTTGGAATGTCTTTTACTTTATTGAAGATATTTTGACCTATTTCAGTATCTAATGAACCTTTTTCAAATATAACCCTTTTAGGAATAAACATTATATCACCTCTTAATACGTTTTTCTTTTATTGTTTGTTTATTTGAATTTTACATACAGATAAAAATTATAAATCTTTAGGTACTATAACGCCCAATCTTTTGGAGTTTTTTATGGCTTCTTGTGTATTTACTTTTATATGAAATAAGGTTTGGTTGTAATCTAAAATTATGTTTTCTTTTGATGTTGCTTTTGGAATGTCTTTATTTAGACAGATATATTTGTAAATTTCTCCTTCTAATGCCTCTTTTATTGATGTATAACAATCGTCTAAGTTATCGTCATAGACTGTAACTTCTTCAAAGTCGTATATTCTAATTTCGTAGTCATCACTACTGTGATTTATTATTATTGCTGGAAATTCATAGTTTTCTTCGTACATAATACCCCTCCTAATTATTATATAAGTTAATTATGGCAGTTTTATGTATTTTTTGTCAAATTTTCAAATAATGTGGAGCATTATTATTTTTTTTGAATAGAATATAATAAATGGGGTGATATTTATGGATTTGAGTCAATATACTCAATATATGGTTCCATTGGTTATTGGTTTTTGTATGTGCATAGGTTATGTAATTAAAACAAGTTTAGATTTTATTCCCAACAAGTATATTCCTTTGATTATGCTAATGGTTGGGGTAGTTATAAATGTATCACTAAATGAGAAGATTACAGCAGAAATCGTAATTGCAGGAGCATTAAGTGGTCTGGCGAGCATTGGTACGCATCAAACATGTAAATGTTTGAATCGCCGAAGAGAAGGCTGCAATGAAAACAAAGCAGATAAAAAAGACATACAAAAGAAACAAGATGAAGATCTTAAAAATTGACAAATGAAGTAATATGTAGTAATTAATCCAAATTCGATTACTATTATTACTATAAAAAATAAATTTAGGGCCTACATTGTATGATCTGATATAAGAGCACTAAATGGTGTAGGTTCTTCTTAACAAGTATATTAAATGGAAAATGAATATCTTAGAAGGCAAATTTTTAAAATATTACTCCATTGTTTAAATGCCTATACAGTATTTTAGAAAAATATAGCGACAACGACTTTGTACGTTGCTAAATTAAAAAATCTTTATTTTTTAAATAAAGATTTTTTTGTTATAGTTGTAAAATATCAAGAATATGGATAAAATTTAAATATATTTAATCAATATAAGCCTAAGCAAAAGACAGAGTCTACACAAATATATAAAATTTTTAAGAAGAAGACAAAGTCAATAGCTATAGACAAAGTGAATTAATTGAAAGGATAGGGAATACAATGACTTTAAAAATTTGTTTGGCAGTAATTATAACATTATTACTTGTATTAATAATTGCATCAATTTTTGTCGGAAACTTTTTTTACAACTTAGCTATAAATCCAAATTCCTCAAAGAAAATGATTTTTAGCAATGATGGGCTAAGTCACCACGAGCTAACACCAGAAGAAGAATGGCTTGAAAAATCATCTAAATTTGAAGAAGTATTTGCAACTTCATTTGACGATCTTAAATTACATGGTTACCAAGTACTAAACAAAGACACACATAAATGGGCGGTGACTGTTCATGGATATATGGCAGATGCATTTAGTCTTAGTACAAAGGCTTTTCACTACTATAACGAGGGATATAATGTATTAGCTATGGATTTAAGAGGGCATGGAAAAAGCAAGGGAAATTATATAGGAATGGGATATCACGATGCAAAAGATCTTATAAAGTGGCTTGAATATATAATTTCAAAAGACAAAGAAGCTGAAATATTAATACACGGTGTATCTATGGGAGCTGCAACTGTTATGATAGCATCTTCACTAGATAATCTACCTCAAAATGTAAAAGTAATAATAGAAGACTGCGGATATACGACAGCTTTGGAACAATTTAAATATCAATTAAAAAAATTATTTAATATGCCGTCATTTCCAATATTAAATATAGCAAATTTAATGGTAAAAATAAAATCAGGATACTTCTTAAATGATGCATCTCCAATAGAAGCAGTAAAAGAAGCTAAAGTTCCTATTATGTTTATACATGGAGATGATGATAAGTTTGTACCATTTTATATGTTAGACGAGCTTTATGAAGCATGTAGCAGCGAAAAGCAAAAATTAGTTATACATGGGGCGAGCCACGCACACTCAGAAGACGAAAATCCTGAAAAGTATTGGAAGGAAGTCGACGCATTTATAAATAAATATATATAGAGTATAAACTACATCTAAAATATGATTTATACTTAATAAATTGAGAAAGGGGTTAATAGATGAAAATATACACTAAAAGCGGGGACAAAGGGACAACTTCCTTAATAGGAGGAAACAGAATAGAAAAAGACAGCATAAGAGTAGAGGCTTATGGAACAATAGACGAATTAAACTCTTATATAGGTCTTTGTTATCATTATTTAAAAAATGAAGATAGAGATGCTTTGAGAAAAATCCAAACTAAATTATTTGATGTGGGGGCAGAGCTTTCATCTTTAAATTATAAAAGACTAAAAACCATTTTAACAAGTGAAGATGTAGAAGAATTAGAAAATTTAGTAGATTATTATACATCAAAAGTAGAAAAAATAAACGAATTTATAATACCAGGAACATCTCTTTGCTCAGCTAATTTACATATAGCGAGAACAATATGTAGAAGGGCAGAAAGAAGGATAACTACTTTATCAAAACAAGATGAAATAAATCCTGAGCTTCTAAAATATATAAATCGATTATCCGACTTTTTATATATACTAGCTAGATATAGCGAAGACGATATAATACCGATAAAATTTTAAAATATAAGAAAACTCCAAAGTTTATTTACTTTGGAGTTTTTGTATTTAGCTTCCTATTAAGTATTGGTACTTTAACGCTTGAAGAAAGCACATTGTAATTTAATATCTCTTCTTGTGTCATTAAGAAGTTATCTTCTCTACACGCTCTTATAAACACTTTTGTAGAGTAGATGTTTTGAGCTAATAGTTTTAGTGAAGGATGTTCTTTAAATAACATTAAAATCACAGCCAACATAACTATATAGACTTTAAGCGATAAATAGAAAAAGTGGCGTTTAAATTTATTATATTCGCCAGATTCTTGTAAAAATAGACGAATAAGAGCATAAGCCTTCATATAATCATTTTGTGTTTGTAGAGATATACTTCTAACTATGCTTGTCTTTCTAATTCTGTAGTAATATAGTGCGTCGTTTATAACGGCTATTTTATCAGCTTTATACATTAATTGTGACATAACAGCAAAATCTTCAAATTTCATATTTGGAAATGTGCTGTAGTTTTCAAATATTTCTCTTTTCCATAATTTATTCCATAAATAAGAATGAATTAAGTTATCTGGAATTAATCCCTTTAATATTTCATGTTTATCAAATACACCCCTTCTAAACTTGTAAAGCACAGGTTTAGCTAGATTTATTTGTTCGTAATATCTATAAAAATTGCAAATTACTATATCGCTTCTAGTATCTATAGCTGCGTCATATAATCTGCTTAAGTAGTGTTCTCTTACAAAGTCATCACTATCTAAAAAAGCTAGGTATTCACCTTTTGCGTGCTTTAGTGCAGTATTACGAGTTGTTGCAACACCGCTGTTTGCTTGATTTATTACTTTTATTTTTGAAGATTTATTTTCATATTCCCTTAAAATCTCAATTGAGTTGTCACTAGACCCGTCGTTTACACATATAACCTCATAAGCTTCAAAGTCCTGATTTAATATAGAATCTAGACAGCGAGGTAAGTATTGTGCTGTATTGTAAACAGGTACAATAACACTAATTTTTGGATTTATAGTATTCATAAGTCACCGCCTTAATAATATTTTAATAAAGTATATAATACCAACCTTTTAATAAAGTATATCATACAACCCTTATATCTAATCTTACAGTTTTATTACAAATACGTAATAAAATTGACAGTTTTACTTACATAATGGATGAATAAATATATTTTAAGGCTATAAAACTAAGATAATAGGTGGATTTAATGCTTGTAAAAAACTTAAATATTTGTAATAAGTTTAAATAGATGAAATTTAAATTTGTTATAATAATATTAATATATAACTTAATTTTTAAAAATTAAAGGGGTGTTTTAATGATTATAAAAGGCGATTTTAATGAAGCTGAAGTATTTACAGAGAATATAGATAAAGAGACAATATCTCAAATAAAACAGCTTTTAGATCAAGAATTTGTTAAAAGCTCAAATATTAGGGTTATGCCAGACTGTCACAAAGGAGCAGGATGTGTTATAGGTACAACAATGACTATAAAAGATAAAATCGTACCTAATTTAGTTGGAGTCGATATAGGATGTGGAGTATAATAATGGTGAATATGAAGAAAAATCAAAAGAAATAATAGAAAGCTATAAAAAATCAGGCAAGAAAAAGAAAATTGAAAAAGAGCTTAAAAAGTTAAAAGAATCTCTTAAAATAGAAAGCAAAATACCAAAAGACTTATGTTATGTACAAGGACAAGACCTAGATGATTATCTTCACGATATGGACATAGTTCAAAGATATGCATCTAAAAATAGAGAGCTTATGGCAGAGAAAATTGTAGAATTTATAGGACTTGATTACGAAAGTCTAAATAAATTTGAAAGTATACATAATTATATAGAAGTAGACAAGTATATGCTTAGAAAAGGTGCTATTTCTGCATATGAAGGAGAAGATGTTCTTATTCCGATAAATATGAGAGATGGGGTTATTATCGGAAAGGGCAAGGGCAACCCAAATTGGAATTATTCTGCACCACATGGAGCAGGGAGAATACTTTCGAGGGCAGAAGCTAAAAATAAAATCCATATGAATGATTATAAAGCTTCTATGAAAGATATTTTTACAACTTGTGTAAATGTATCTACACTAGATGAAGCTCCACAGGCGTATAAGCCGATTGAAGAGATAATAAACAATATAACAGACACAGTAGATATCAAAAAAATCATAAAACCAATATATAATTTTAAAAGTAATTAAGTGTAAATATGCTTAATTCTGGGTAAAAATATATAAAATACAATTTGGTTTTATTTAGGGGGGATAATATGGAACCATTAGTAGTAATAATACAAGGTAGACAATTTAAACTTAAAAATCTAAATAATTTAGTGGCTTCAATATTTGGAGAGAATTATTTTGATTTATCACAAGACGAAAGGCTAAAAATCAGATATGAAAAATCACATGCTATAAGCAAATTTCATAAAAATCTACCAATAGTGCATACAGAAAAGGGGACATACGGAGACGATTTTGAAATAATCAAAAAAGATTACGACTTTGAAAATGCCTTTATAATAGACGATGATTATTCATATATACTGTCTTTATGTAAGATAAATAGCTTTATGTTACTTGAAGTCAGAAATTCAAATATATTTACAGGGTTAATCGATAAAAACAAGATAAAAGACGATTTAGTAATAGTAAATCACTTTGCAAAAGATATTTTAGAAGACTTATATCATTAGTAAGTTATTGATATATTGTTATTTAATTATTAATAACTTATTAGTTAATTGATTAAGATAAGCTTACAATATAATATAAAATAGTTTAGTAAATATAAAGGGGATAGGTTTACATAATTTAATTACAGTGAACTTATTCCCTTTATATTTGAAATGACAAAAATGTAATTTAATATTTTGTAAAAATAATTTATAATTATGTAAGAATATATTATAGATATTTATTATATTAACTCAATATATGGGTTATTATATATTGAGGAGGAAGGATGGTATAATTTGAATAATAAAATTTTAGTTGCGGATGATGAAAAGGAAATAAGAGACTTACTTGAGATATATCTTATAAATGAAGGCTATAAAGTTATAAAAGCGCAAGATGGACAAGAAGCTTTAGATATAATAGATAAAGAAGAAATAGATTTATTAGTTTTAGATATAATGATGCCTAGAGTTAACGGTATAGAAGTATGTAAAAAAATAAGAGAAACAAAGAATATACCTATATTAATGTTAAGTGCAAAATCTGAGGATATGGACAAAATACAAGGTCTTATGACAGGTGCAGATGATTATATGACAAAACCTTTTAATCCATTAGAATTTACAGTAAGGGTCAAAGCACTTCTTAGAAGAAGTTATTACTTAAACAACAATAGCTCTTCTGAAGAATCGGATTTAATAAATGTAGGTTCGCTTACAATAGACAAAACTAGACATAGAGTAGTGGCAGCGGGGGAAGAGATATCTCTTACAGCTAGAGAATTTGATATACTATATCTAATGGCTAGTAACAAAGGTAGAGTATTCTCATCTGAAGAAATATTTGAAAAAGTATGGAAAGAAAAATACTTCCAATCAAATAATACTGTTATGGTCCATATTAGTAGACTTAGAGATAAACTTGATAAATGTTTAAATGGTGAAAAAATAATTCATACAGTATGGGGAGTTGGTTATAAAATTGAAAAATAAAAAGGCGCTTTACTACGCCATATTACCTATAGCTTATTTTATTTTAAGCCTTACTTGTGTATCTATTACTTTTGTAGTTTTAAAGATAATTTTAGATATATACTACAGATATAATAGTCAATATGGTGGAACTTTAATCGATGCAATAAAATTCTTTATGCTTTTTAAAGCGCAAAGTGGATTAGACCGCAATTTAAATTACGTTATAATCGCAATATGCACATTAATAGTATACTACTTATTTATGAGAAAGACATATGTCGGTTTAGCCAAAATTGTAAATGCTACAAACCAAATGGCAGCTGGAGACTTGGACAAGGTTATAGAGATAGATTGTAAAGGAGATACAAAAAAATTAGGAGATAATATAAATATAATCTCAAGCCTTTTAAAAGATGTCACTATACAAGAGAGAAAAGCACAACAGACAAAAGCCGACCTTATAACTAATGTATCACACGATTTAAGAACGCCTCTAACTTCTATAAAAGGCTATTTAGGACTTATAAATGGAGATAATTATAGAGATGAAGTTCAACTTAGATATTATGTAGATATAGCATATGAAAAGTCTAAAGAACTTGAAGTACTTATAAATGACTTGTTTGAACTTACAAAAGTCCAAAATAACTCTATTACATTAGATAAGATAGATATAGACTTAGTCGAATTATTAAATCAAATTATATTCCAATTTGGGTACCAATTTGAAAGTGAAAAAATAAAAGAAAGAAGCTTCTTTTCAGAAGATAAACTGATTATCTCTGCAGATCCAAATAAATTAGTTAGAGCATTCCAAAATCTAATAAATAACGGAATTAAATACGGAACAGGAGAATTTCTCGATATATACGCATATAAAAAGAATGATTATGCAGTAGTGGATGTAATAAGCTATGGTAATCCAATACCAGCAGTTGAGCTTCCGTATATATTTGATAAATTTTATAGAGTAGATAAATCTAGAAATAAAAATGACGGTGGCTCAGGGCTAGGCCTTGCGATAACAAAGAGTATAGTATCGCTTCATGGAGGGATTATAACTGCTCAAAGTGATGGAGAAAAAACTATATTTAAAGTTATGTTGCCGTTATTAAAAGATAAAATCAAGATTAAAAAAGAGTTGTAAAATGATATTTTACAACTCTTTTTATTATAGATATTAGTCTGACTATATTTACACACTCACTTACATACTTAATAAAACACCAGCTATGTGGATTGGAAAATGATAGTTATACTAAAAATCACCTTTTTGGTATATTTTTTTGTATATAATGTAGTTATTTAGTCTACAAATACAATAAATAAAGCTGATTAAATGAAACTAGAAAAAATTAACAGGTGTTATTTGTATATTATATATACATCTAATTTAAGATATAATATATAATATAATATTGTAGTAAAGTTATAAAAATAACTACTATGAACATATTAAAGTAATTTACATTCTAGGAGGAAATCGAAATGAGTAAATCACCAGTGCCAACTCCGCATTTAGAAGCTAAAGTTGGAGACATAGCAGAAACAGTATTATTACCAGGAGATCCACTAAGAGCTAAATTTATAGCTGAAACTTTCTTAGAAGATGTTGTTCAATACAACACTGTAAGAGGTATGTACGGATACACAGGATACTACAATGGTAAAAGAGTATCTGTTCAAGGTTCAGGAATGGGTATGCCATCAATGGGAATATACTCTTATGAGTTAATACACTTCTACGGTGTTAAAAACCTTATAAGAATAGGTTCTGCAGGAGCTATAAGCGATAAATTAAACTTACATGACGTAGTAATAGGTATGTCAGCTTCTACTGATTCAAACTATTCATCTCAATACAACTTACCAGGTACATATGCACCTACAGCAAGTTTCGAATTATTAGAAAAAGCTGTAAATGCAGGTCGCGAATTAAATATAGAAACAACTGTAGGAAACATAGTATCAAGTGATGTATTCTACGGAGATAATGGGCTTGAAGGATTTAAATCATGGCAAAAAATGGGCGCTCTTTGTGTAGAAATGGAAGCAGCAGCTCTTTACATGAATGCAGCTAGAGCAGGAGTTAATGCTCTTTGTATAGTAACTATATCTGACTGCCCATTAAGAGGAGAAGAAACTACATCAGCTGAAAGACAAACTGCTTTCACTAACATGATGAAAATAGCTTTAAGCTTAGCTTAATAATAAATAGCTTATAAAACGTTTAAATTTCAACAATATAAAAATGTTTTTATGACAAGTGTGTACCTAAATTTATTTTTAGGTACACACTATTTTTCTATTCTAAATATATCTACAGTTTTAGTTTTTGTGTATGGCTTACCATATTCATTGATACAAAGCTAGTTGCTAACTTTATAAAATTCTTGTACTACTTACAATATAAACTTTCCTTTTTACTAATATATGATTTAAATGGCTAATCCTATTATCCAAGTTTGTATATTTCTGTTATATAATAAAAACAATTAGTGCATGAAAGTATTGTGGATTAATTTGTTGCATATTTTAACCTCTTGCTATACTATTTATTCATATGGAGTTTATTTCAGTAGTTTTAATAAAACATACGTGTAAATCTTCACCTACTTTATATAGATATGGCCATGTTATGAGCTATAGTATGAGTATTAATATGCATTGTATAAATTCAGCTTAATCATAAGATTATAAGGGGGCATATAAATGAAAGTAAATAAAAAATTATTTATAATTATAATTAGTGTTTTAGTAATAGGAATAGTAGTTGGTATTGCAGCAACTAGTTCATATAATTTTAAAAAACAAAGTGAAGAAATGCCAAGTCAGAATATTATAGATAGTATAACACAACACTTCAAAGAAAAGGAAAATGATTATACTAAAACAAATGTTAGCTTAAATAGAAATACTAATACTTTAGTTATATATATAAATAATCCAAAGGAAAGTGTTTTAGATATGAAAGAAGATTATGATGAAATCGTTAAAATAATAGATGAAGAGCAAAAAGGAATCGAATCTTTGCTAAAAAATAGTGGATATAGTACAAAAGTTCATATAATAGTTACAGATCAGTATAACAATGAATTTATAGATACAGATGATATATAAAATGAATAGCAAGTAAAAATACAATGCATGAATTAAAAGTTTTATTTTATAAAAATTAATATTTAAAGTGGTTAATAAGTTCGTTGTAATTTAGAAGTCACTTATTTTATTGTTTTAATTATATAAATCACTAAAATGATATTTTATATTGTTCGTTGATGTGTGAATGTTTTTGTAAGGTGTAAAATTATAATCCCGGGAATTTTTAACACTTCGACGAATTTTTTTATAAAAACGCATTGGAAAGTTTGTGAAAATAGACTATATATTACATTGTTTACCTTAATATAGGGGCATAAATATAGACAATATAAAAATAAAGCCTACTAAATATATTAAGTAAGCTTTATCTCATTTCGCATTAAAATACTCTAAATACTCCTGTAACAGTTCCAACAATTTCAACATCTCTTTCGTTTAAAATGATAGGGTCCATAAAGTCATTTTCAGGTTGAAGTCTAACGTTGTTGCCTTCTTTGAAAAATCTCTTTACAGTAGCAGATTCTTTATTTACTAAAGCTACTACTATTTGTGAGTTAGAAGCTGTAGCGCCTTTATCTACTACTACATAGTCGTTATCTAAAATACCGGCATTTATCATACTTTCACCTTTTACTTTTAGTAAGAATGTGTCAGTACCTTTGATAAGTTGTGCTGGTAATGGTATATATTCTTGGATGTTTTGTTGAGCAAGGATTGGTTCTCCAGCGGTTACTTGACCTACTAGAGGTAAATTGATCATCTCTTGCATTACAGTATTGTTATTGTTTGCAAATACATTACCACCGTCTAGTATTTCTATAGCTCTAGGTTTTGTAGGGTCACGTCTTATATATCCTAATTTTTCAAGTTTATTTAAGTGAGAATGTACTGTAGAAGTAGACTTAAGTCCTACTGCTTGACATATTTCTCTAACTGAAGGCGGATAACCTTTGGCTAGAAGTTGTTCCTTAATAAACTCTAGAATCATGAGTTGCTTGTTAGATAATTCACTTGAACTCATTAAAATCACTCATTTCCTTGTTTATTTGTAAAGTTATCTATACTTTGACTTTACTTTATTATATTGTACCATAATGTTTTTTTTTATACAAACATTTGTTCTGATTTTTAACAATTTTTATAATCTAAATTATCTATAAGTATTATCTATAAGTTGCTCATCAGATGATCTAAATAATATCGTATATATAGATATATATTATTTATTCGGATTTATCTTTATCGCTATTATCCTGATTGCTATTATCTTGGTCATATGATTTATCATAAGCTTTATCATCTAGAGAATTTCCAATGTGTCCTAAATCATTATCAACTTGAATATCTTCTAAAGTAATATCTTGAGGTTCTTCGTCTAACCACTCAAAATTATTAACTATATCGCGTTTTATGTTTTTCTTGTGTGCAGCGTATAGTTGGGTCGTTGTCACGTTGTCGTGGTCTAATAACGCCTTTACATCGTATATAGAAAATCCAGATTGAATTAGAGAAGTAGCGGCTGTTGCTCTCAGCTTGTGAGGGGAATAGCCCTTGTCACGAGATGTATTCATACAAATAGAAGTATACTTCTTAACAAGCTGTCTTATTGCCCTCGATGTAAGTCGTTTTTTCTGTAATGATAAAAATAACGCATCTTTAACTTCTTCATCTAAATCGTCTGACTTTGGTCTTTCACAATTTATATAATCTATTACTACAGTTTCACAAGTCTTATTTATCGGCATTAAAACTTCTTTGCCACGTTTTCTATATATTTTAAATTCGCCCCTTGAAAAATTAAACGAAGATATATTTAGCTCACGAAGCTCGTTTAATCTAAGTCCATATGTGACAAATAAAGCGAGTATAGCCTTGTCACGCAGTTTTGTCTTTTCCCAATATACTTTTTCTTTATCTGTTAAGCCCTTGCCGCTTTCAACAGCTTCTAACATTATCATAACTTCATCAATGTCAAGTCTCTTTATAGCGTCTGGTTGGGGTTTAGGAAGCTTTATAGGATTAAATCCATCTGTTATGTTAGTAGGTAGCTGCTCATTTCTATATAAGAATTTAAATAGGGTAGAGAGAGATGATTTTTTTCTAGCTAAAGCTCTATTGTTGTTTTCATATACAAATGTGTGATCTTCTCTTTCTTTATAGTATCTAGGGCAGAAATCGCCTAAGAATAAATTTATATCTCTTGATTTTATATTTTTAAAGTCTTCTATAGTCAAGTCTTTTATATCATCTTTATCTGTAAGTCCGCTTTCACTTACTATATAGTCGCAGAAGAATATAATATCTTCTAAATAAGCTGCTCTTGTCGAAACTGCAACAGAACCTTTTAAATATACAAAGTAATCTTTCATAAAAGAAGGCAGTCTCTTTTCGTATTTTATAGCCTTTTCGATTAGCAAATGGTCTCTAAGTACGATATTATCCGGCTTATCTGATTTGTTGCTTATTTTTAATTCTTTTTTATCACTCAATTTACTACCTCCAATAAGTAATGTTTTAATTTGAATTAAATATATGTATTTATATTTTCTATTATTCTATCATTGAAAATAGTTTACTTCAAATATAAATATTGTGTAAATAAAATTATGAAATGTGATAAAGTCATAGACAAAATAAATTATAGGTGTATAATATATTTTGCATAATAATAATTATATAAAGGAGAGTAAAATGACAGAACCATCAGTTTATCATAGTCAAGGATATAATTGTGCTGAAGCATTAATAAAATCATATAACGAGGAACATAATACAGATATACCGATAGCACTTGGGAGTGCAATGGGTACTGGGATGTCTGTAGGAAGCTTATGTGGTGCTGTAAATGCTGCAGCAATGATAATTGGATATGTAAAGGGGAGAGAAAGCAACCAAGATATCAATGTAGCTAGAGCTTATTCAAGAGAGTTAATGAAGAATATAAGAGAGAACTTCGACTCTGAAATTTGTCTAGAGCTTAAACAAAATAAAGTGAGTTGTGAAGAGATAATTGATCATTCATATGAAGCTTTAAAAGAGTTATTAAGTAAATAGATATTGTAAGCTCAAATATAAATTTACGAAATAAGAGGTCTATATATTAATTTATTAAGTTAATATATAGACCTTTAATATTTCTTTCAAAATATAGATATTATATAGATGTATATGTATTTGATATTAGGCTATTAATTAGTTTATTATTTAATTAATAGAACATTAAAATAAAGGCTTTTGAAGTAGAGTCAGTATTATTTATATAACTATGAAGCTTATTGCCTTTAAAGTGTATTACCTCGCCTTCTTTTGCGCTATATTCATTTCCATCCATAAGTAAAGTTAGCTCGCCAGATGTTATTAGTGCATATTCTTCAACTCCGTTAAAATGAGATGAAGGGTTTGTTTGTGATTGTGGTTTATCTTAAAAATATTTAAAGGCAGTTAACATTATACATTAACTGCCTTTAAAATTTAATATACTTTAATTTGTTTATTTAATAACTCATATTTTATAAATAACATTTACTATAAGTATTATCACCTAAGATATAATCTCTAGAAACCCTTCTAGAAACGCTGCATAATACTTCATAATTAATAGTTCCACGTCTAGAAGCTAAGTCCTCTGGTGTAACTTCAGCTTCATCTCCCATTATTAAAACTTCGTCTTCTATATTTACAGATAAATTTTCTGGGATTTTAACCATACATTGATCCATGCATATTCTTCCGACAACATCACATAAAACGCCGTTTATCATTACTTTAGGGCTATTTTGTGTTCTATCAAATCCATCAGCATATCCTATAGCAAGTGTAGCTAATTTAGACTCTTCTTTAAACTCATAAGTATATCCATAGCTTACTTTTGTGCCAGGAGATACTGTTTTTATGTTTGTTATTATAGTCTTAAGTGCCATAGCAGGTTTTAGCTTCGTATTTTTAGAAACTTCATCAGATGGATAGCATCCATACAAACCTATACCAAGACGTACCATATTAAATCCTAGTTCTTTTAAATCTATGATAGCAGCTGTGTTTGATACATGTTTAAAGATTATATTTACATTAGCTTTATCTAAAGCAGATATAACTTTTTTATATCTTTCTAATTGTAAATAAGTTTCTTTTTTGTCAGTTTCATCAGCAGTAGCGAAATGAGTGTATATACCGTCTAAATTTAAGTTTTTCATCTCACTAAGTTTTAAAATATCTTCTATAGTAGTTTCTATATTATTTTCATCTGTTACAAATCCAAGTCTGCTCATACCAGTATCTAATTTTATATGTATACTAGCTTTTTTGCCTAACTTTTCGGCCTTTTCGTTTATCATTTTAGCCATTTCATAAGAATACACAGTTATCCCAATATATCTATGTATAGCTTCTTCTATATCACATTCAGATATATAACCCATACAAAGAATAGGAGTATGGATGTTGTTGTTTCTAAGTTCGATAGATTCTTCAAACCTAGCTACTGAAAAATAATCTACTTTTTCTTGTTGTAACATTTTTGCAACTTCAACAGCTCCATGGCCATAAGCATCTGCCTTTACAACGCAACAAACCCTTGTATCAGGTTCTAATGTGTTTTTTAGCGAGTGGAAGTTGTGTTTTATATTATTTAAATTGATTTCTGCCCAAGTTCCTCTTTTCATATTTAAAATACCTTCTTTCATATTTTAATATTTGATGTTGATTTTTAAATATTTAAATAAAATTTATTTAAGTTTATATTTTATATTATATATTTTTTTATTTTATCATTCATAAGTGTTTACTTCAAATAAAATTTCACAAAAGAATGGTAGAATTATAAATATTTATGAAAATAAGATCTTATATGTTAAAAATAATAAAAAGAAGTTCTCTATAGTCAAAATAGGTATTAGGTTTTTAAACTTTTTGCCCTTGTGGTGAATTAATCTCATAGATAAGAGAATGCTGAATGAACCTCCCATAAAGGCTAAGGTTAAAAGCGTTTTTTCTGAAATTCTAAATTGATTTTTGATGGCTCTTTTTTTGTCTATACACATTAGACAGAAGAGAAGTGTGTTTATTGATATTAAGTAAAATATAAATAACATGATAATCTCCTTTGTTTTATTTTAGATATTTATTATAGTAAATATGGATTTATAATGAAAGATTTTTTTATATAAATAGAGTAAATAGATTAAAAAGTAAGAAAATATATCTTTTTTATAATACAGTGAAAGTAGATAATATTTTTCATTGTATAAATTAAAAGGAGTGATTACAGTGAAAGTAGATAATATTTTTCATTGTATAAATTAAAAGGAGTGATTATTGTGGAATCTATTTTAGAAAGTAGTCAGCAAATAATTAGTAGAATTGAAGAAATATTAACACATGATAAAGAAAAAAACATAAATTTCAATTGAATTCAAATAGTAATGAAATTGTTATTAGGGATTCTTTTACAACTAGAAAAAAGGACTCATTTATAGATAGAATATACAGTTTGATATAAACACAGAGGAGGATATAAATCATATCTAATTATTCCCTAAATCTACATTTGAGGAATAGTTATAGATAACTGATAATCATCGAAAATACCATTTTCGATGTATTTTTAAGTTAATCAATTTTTTGAGATTGTCTCTAGAGTTTTTAAGTATTTTTAAAAGCTATAAATTCTATATAAATTTAAAAACACCTAAAAACATCTTTTATATTTAATATTTCAAGACACAAGATAGAAATAATATAAAAATTAATATTAAATAATTCAAAATAAAAGATAGCATTATATAGTCTATTTTGTTTTAGATCCCTAAATATATACCACTTCTCTATTTTCAAAAAAAATATATTGTTAGTTATCTAACGAAAATATAAGTTAAGTTGAGCTTCTATAATACCAATTAAAATTTTGTCAATTAAATCTACATTCTATAAAACTATAAAAAATCACCCTCGTAAAATTATATAAACTAAAATAACCACAAGCAAAAACCTGTGGTTATTTTTCTGTATTTTAAAGAGATTTACAACCTTACCTCTCTACCCTACTTTTTATTTGTCTCAAAGCAATGTTTACACATAGACTTATATCTTTCATTACCGCCTATTTCGATTTGTTCTCCGTCTAGAAGTATTTCTCCGTTTTCGTTTATGCGTGCGTTTATTGTTGCCTTTTTGCCACATGCACAAACTGTTTTTAACTCTCTAATATCGTCAGCTAATTCAAATAATGCTTTACTTCCTTCAAAGAAGCATTGTCTAAAGTCTGTTTTTAATCCGAAGCAAACTACTGTATATTTAAGAGAGATTTCGTATAATTCTCTTACTTGTTTTTGTGTTAAAAATTGAGCTTCGTCGACCATTATTATAGTTTTAGAGTCGTTTATTTCGTCTAAATATTTATAAAAAGCTTCATCTTCACAAACAAGAGTACAATCAGCTTCTAGGCCTACTCTTGAAGATATTACGCCTTTGTTGTTACTATCTTTAAAACTCCCTCTAGTATCCATTGCAGGTTTATATAAAAGTACTTTATATCCAGCTTCTTCATAATTGTATTTCCATGTAAGAAGTTGCATACTTTTGCCTGAATTCATTGCTCCGTAGCAAAATATCAATTTAGTCATAAATCCTCCTCGTGGTATATATCCATTTTATTAATCCCAAGATAATTATTATAACATTAATTTAGACAAAATAAAATCCAAGGGATTAAATCCTTTGGATTTTATAGTATATTTAAATTGTTGGATTTATATATAAACTTATATAGATAGTAATATAGATAAGTATCTATACTTAAATGTTTAAATTTATCTATTATAATTTACCTACTAAATCTAAACTCGGTGATAAAGTTTCAGCTCCTGGAGTCCATCTCGCAGGGCAAACTTGATCTCCGTGTTCTGCTACAAATTGAGCTGCGTGCACTTTTCTAAGTAATTCAGCAGCGTTTCTACCTATTCCGTTATCGTGAACTTCATAAGCTTTTATTTCGCCTTCTGGATTTATTACAAAAGTACCTCTAAGAGCCATGCCATCTTCTTCTATCATTACATCAAAATCTCTAGTTAATTTTCCTGTTGGGTCTGCTAACATTGGATATTTAATTTTACCTATTGTATCTGAAGCATCAGCCCATGCTTTATGTACAAAGTGACTATCTGTAGATACTGAATAAATTTCACAGTTTATTTCTTTGAATTTTTCGTAGTTATCTGCTAAATCACCTAATTCAGTTGGGCAAACGAATGTGAAGTCTGCTGGATAAAATACAAATACTGACCAATGACCTTTTACATCTTCTAATGTAACTTCTTTAAAACTACCATCTTGATATGCTTGAACATTAAAATCTGAAACTTTTTTGTTTATTAATGACATTTATGTGTCCTCCTTAATTTTAATATAAATAAATGATATTGAAAATCATTTTCGTTATACAATTATATATACCTCATGATTTATATTTTAAACATAAATTCAAAAATTATTTTTAGAAATATTAATTATTATTTAAAAACATATAAAATTGGGTAAAATAGATATTATTGAAAAAATATAGATAAACTTATTAATAATATAGTATATCTAATAATATAATATAAAACGGACTTCAGGAGGTTTGACATGAAAGCTTTAAATAATAAAGTTGCCATAGTAACATCTGCAACTAGAGGGATAGGTCTTGCATGCGCGCTAAAATTAGCACGAGAAGGTGCAACAGTCTATATGGGAGTAAGAAGATTAGACGCAACTCAAGAGATATGCGATAATTATGCTGATTTAAATATGAAACCTGTATTTTTTGATGCATTTAATGTAGATAGCTACAAATCAATGGTTGATGAAGTTATACAAAAAGAAGGTAAAATCGACATATTAGTAAATAATTATGGTACTGGTAATCCAGAAAAGGACCATGATTTAATAAATACGGATGAAGAATCATTCTTCAGATTATTAGAATTAAATGTAGGTAGCGTATTTAGAATATCTAAATTAGTTATACCTTATATGATTGAAAACAACAGAGGCGGCAGTATAGTAAATATATCTTCTATAAGCGGTACTGTGCCAGATATATCTAGAATTGGATATGGAGTATCAAAATCAGCAGTAAACAACATAACTCAACAAATAGCTATGGAATATGCAAAATACAATATAAGATGTAATGCTGTTCTTCCAGGTATGACAGCTACAGATGCTGTAAGTCGCTCGATGGATGAACAATTCCAAAAATCATTTTTATCACATGTTCCACTAAATAGAATGGGAACTCCAGAAGATATCGCAAATGCTGTATTCTTCTTCGCTAGCGAAAACTCTTCATACATAACAGGTTCAATACTTGAGGTTTCTGGTGGATACCACCTTGGAACTCCACAATACGCCGACTATGTGGGAAGAAAGATGCAAGAATAAAAAAGCAGCTCATTTACTTGAGCTGCTTTCTTATTTATTTTTAATCCCACAATTTTTTATAAAACCATTATCTAGGTTCTATAATCAATTTTATAGCAGTCTTTTGATCTCCATCTATGTCTATATCAGTAAATGCTGGTACACATACAAGATCCATACCACTAGGTGCAACAAAACCTCTTGCAATTGCTATGGCTTTTATAGCTTGATTTAAAGCTCCTGCTCCTATTGCTTGTATCTCAGCATTACCTCTTTCTCTTAGTACTCCTGCTAAAGCCCCAGCTACAGAATTAGGATTAGATTTTGATGAAACTTTTAATACTTCCACTCTCATGTCCCCCTCCAAATTTTTAATTATTTTTTAAGTACTAAATCTAAATATTCGATTTATTATATATTTCTATAAGATTTATTAAAATCCTTTTAAAATAAATCAAAATAAAAACAACAAATATATTTAATTTATTTTGTGTTTTTACAATTAAATTGCATTTTGACTAAAAAAATAAATCTAATGCTATATTTTATTGAAATTAATAAAATTTTAGTGTGTTTTATGTCGAAAGGACTTTATATTGATTTTAAAAACAAATACATTGTTTCAAATTATACTTATAAATATTAAAAAATTAAGGTCTATATATTTATGTATTAAATTCAAGATTTTTTAAAAAATATCATCTATAATTAATAATATAAAAAATATAAAATTATTTAGTATACTAGGGAGGAAAAAGATGGGGAATTTAGATTTTACAATATCTGTTCTTGAGGAAGATGAAGATATATTAGCTTCTTTAAATTGCAACTTAAAGAGCTTTATTGATTTTACTATAGTAGATCAAGACGGGGTTTTATTAGTGACGAATAAAAGAGTTTTATTTTGTAAATATAAAGGAAGGGATTTATCTGTAGTACACGATTTTGAATATAAACTAATCACATCTTTTAATGTTAAAGAAGATGATTATAAAAATAAATATATTATATTTAAATATAATGGAGATAGAGTCAAGATTACTAATATAACAGGTGGGGATATATTAGAAGTAGCTTATATAATGTCTAAAAAGCAAAGAATTTTATAAATATTATACTTATATAGAAGTATTTAAGTATATATACAAACTAAAAGCCTTTAAATAGATATTTAACTCTATATGAAGGCTTTTTAAAATTATAAATATTTTTTCTTTTTACAATACATAAGATTTAATATCTCTACTTCTTCATATGATACATTTAATAATTTGACGATTATATGTTTTCCGAAGTTGTTGTTTAAAAGCCAGATTATCTCTTGTTGCTTTTGAGCTTCTGTCTTTTTATTTAAATCCCCTTCAAACAAAACCTCCATATAATACTTATGTAGTATTAAGAGACATGGAATAATAAAGTAGTATTTGCATCCTAAAAGACCTATACCTGCTGCAAAATGGGCTACTATCTTATTTATCTTATCTAATTTTTGATATGTACTTTGTTTTTCTTTATATATATTCAGTGCAAAACTCATAAAAAATAATGTTATACATAGTGGGTATAATGTATAACCACAAATCAAACTCAATATGTTTAAATTTGAAGTAGGTATATTGCCCATTACAACAAAGTCGCCATAAACATACTCATATAAACATATAATAAGTCCTAAAATAGCTCCAAAAGCTTGTGCATACATATAAATCTCACCTCCTTTAAGAAAGAAACCTATCTGTTATAATTAAATATATGCTGAATTTGTAATATATATATGTATTAAATTTATCTTAAAAATATTTATATTTTATTTAAAACGTTATATAATTTATTATAAACTATATATTAGTGTGATATGAAAAAATAATATAATTTATTATTTAGAATAATTGAGACTTGAAAGGATGAATTTATGTTTGACAATTTTGAATTTATTTTTAAGATAGTATTTCTTTGTCTTTCTATAGGGTGGATTGGCAACATATTATTACTGACTTCAGAGAGGCAAATTCTAATAAATCCCCTACTTATATTGATAGCCTCACTTATAATAGTTATGCCAAATGACGCCAAAGAAGTGTTTGGCTTTGAAGCAGATAATGTAAAGATGTTTTTATATATTTTTTACTATGTAGTTATCTTGGTTGGAACTACACTTACAAGAGGGAAAAAAGGTAAATTAAAAAAGAGATAAATTACTATAAAAAAAGACTAATCATTAGTTAAATACAAATGATTAGTCTTTTTATTTTCTAACTTATTAACTTAAGTAACGTAATCTACGACTCGTTGGCGCCATGAGCGAAGTGAATTTTAAGCAACGGACGAAGTCGTTGGCGCCATAAGCGAAGCGAATTTTAAGCAACGGACGAAGTCGTTGGCGATATGAGCGAAGCGAATTTTTATTTATTTTTTTACTTCTATATTTATAGTTGTTGTGGATCTTGGATAGTAATTGTCGTCTATTGATATTTTTATAGTACAGTTTCCTTTAGATTGAGCTTTTAGAACTGTATCTTTTTCTAGGTTTACTACTTTACTATCGTCTATTGATACCATAAATGATGCATTTGTGGAGATTTCCTTAGTTACCTCCCAATACTTTTCGTATGAGTCTATGTATTTATATATTAGTTTGTTGACTGATATAGTGTCACCTTGCTTTAGTGTGAGTTTATTGTATTTTGGACAAAGCATATATTGATTTTGACCTTGTTTTATAAAGTTTAAGTCGGAGTTTACATCTACGTTATTTTGTATTAGTTGATTTATTACAGTAGAATCTGTTATGTAGTTGTTGGCTAGGTTGATGGATTTTATTTTTTTTAGTTTTAGTATTTCTTCTGGGACTTGTTTTATATTATTATTCCAAAATATAAAGCTATCTATATTTTCGAGATATGATATTCCTGTTAAATCTTCTATATTTTCGTTGTTTGCATTTAATTCACCGGATAAAGAAGCTATTTTGTTTAATGTTATTTCTTGGTGCTTAAAGTTTCTAGTTATCGTATTTCTAAAGTTGGCATCTGGAAATAACTTTTGAAGCTCTTTGTCTGATAAAGCTTTATTTTTATTTATAGCGCATACTTGGTTTAAAGCAGAAGGTATATAAAAAGTGCCGGCTATACTTAGAATTATCGATAATAATATAATAGAACAAAGTTTAATATATTTCATACTAATTCACTGCCATAATAAACTCTATATGACAGTTTCCTCCTTTCAGTTAAAATATATTAATTATTTTCTATTGTTATTATCAACAATCCTTGTAAATAGCCGGCACTTTCGTAACAATAATTTCTACTATTTTATATAGGATTCAATAATTATAGAGGTTTTACTGCTTCTAAACGATGTATTTTTATATTTTGTGACATAAATTTATCTTCGTACTCTGTAGTCACATTTTCAAACTCATCATTATTAGCTAAGTCTAATGATATGTTTTTTAATTTCCAATTGCAATCTGCTACTTCGTTTAATGAGAACTCAAATAAACCTACGTTATCAGTTTTGAAGTGTATTTCGCCTTTATCTTCTAATATAGTAGCGTATTTATCTAAGAAGCTTCTATGAAGTAATCTTCTTTTAGCCCATCTTTTCTTAGGCCATGGATCACAGAAGTTGATGTATATTCTAGATATTTCGCCTTTATCGAAGTAGTCTAATATATTTGAAACATCTGACCATAAAAATACAATATTATTTAAATTAGCTTCAGCTGCTTTTTCAACACCTTTTAATAAAACTTCTTCTTTTATTTCCATAGCTATATAGTTTATATCTGGGTTTTGTTTTGCTAAAGTTGTTATGAATTTACCACGACCTGTACCGAACTCTACATGGATTGGGTTGTTGTTTTGGAACTTTTCGCTCCACTTCCCTTTTAAATCTTCTATATTTTCTCTTATTACATAATCAGTGTAACTTAATAGTTTTATATCTGCACCTTTTTTTCTTCTTCTTCTCAAATTAATTCCTGTCGCTTAGTTTAAGCGGCATTTCCTCCTTAATAATAATTTTGTATTTCTATAATTATATTATTTATTATGTATATAGAAATGCTTATTTTATGCTTATTAATTTTATCATAGTTTTTTAATATATTAAAATATTTATTTAAAAAATAACTTGCTGGATAAAATTTACACATAAATAAAAGCCCGCCAAAGGCGAGCTTCTATTTTAAAATTTAACTATTTATTAGCAACCGCTGCAACCACTGCAACCGCTACCGCACTCAGAGTATCCGTCATCTCTTTGTGGTGGATTGTCTACTGATACAACGAATCCTTGTGGTGGTATTTCAGATATTGTAACGTTACCGTAAGTTAAGTATTCGTTGTCATCCATTATAAAATGTATTCCGTCTAAGTCATAAGATGTATCTGACATTAATTCTTCATCTAAAGCAAGTGAAAATACTGCTCCTGAACAAGCGAAACCTGCAAAGTAAACTCTTACGTTTTGTGGTTTGTCTTGATTATTTGCTAATATGTCTCTTAGTACATTTAATGCACTTTCTGGTGCTTGAACTTTCATGTTATCATTCCTTTCTATAATTATTACATATATTAAGTATACAATACTTTGATGATTTTCGGTATATTTTTTAGAAATTCACTTTTCATTTTATTTTGTGTAGTTTTCTTTATATAATACGAACTTATTGCATTTTACAATTTTATTATTTAAATTTTTTATTCTTTTCTTAAAATTAGATTCGTAAATAAAGCGTAGTTGAACTAAGGCGCTTTTTGAATAAATGTTATCGTCGTAAGTTATCGCGTATACATAATCTAAATTTAATTTTTTAAAAGCATAATCTACCAATACTTGTGCAAGTTCAAAAGAAAGATTATGGCCCCAATAATCTGGATTTATACATATGCCTATTTCTCCATTTTTGTCAGTTGGATATATATTATTAAATCCTACATTTCCTATAACTTTGTTTTGTGTTTTTAAAACAACTGCATAATGACTTACCTTGCCTTTTTGGTAGTTGTTTATAAAATATGACTTTATAAATCTGCGAGTGTCAGATATACTTTTGTGTACTTTGATGGGTAAATATTTAACTACAGCAGGTATACTATAATATTCGAATAGATCTTGTGTATCGTCTAAAGTAATTGGTCTTAATATACAGTGTATAGTTTCTAAAATTTCCATTTGAGGATACATATAAAGCTCTCCCTCTATAAATATTTGAAACCTTATATAATCTCTTAGTATTATCTAGAGTAAGGAGTTCATAATATAATCTATGAAAAAACATATAGTGTAGTTAAAGTTTTGTTGACTTTACCATGTAAATAAATCTATTTTTTTAATCTCGCTTTCTAGTATATCTATATCCATAGTATCCATTATAGTTATGGAAATTATATTTTCATTTACGGGACTTTTAGAAGCTTCTATTACTTTAGAACATACACCTGAAATTGCTTTTCCTTCATCTAATTCTACCCTGATTGTTTTGCCTAAGTATTGATTAAAATCCATTTTTTATCCCCCTTGAATTTATTGTTTTTATGATTTTGTAAGATAAATTATATGCTATTCTTACTTAAATATATTTTCGACTTTGTCTTTTATATTTCCTCTTTTTGTGATAAATTACTTTCTTTATTTTAGGGATTTTCTTTGATGGATTTTCTCGAGTTATTTTGGTGGATGGGACTTTTGGAGGTGGATTTTGAAGTAAAGTGTATGGAAGTTTTCGACTCACTTTTTATAAGTTATATGCTTTGTGGCATAAAATATATACTTTTATGCCGTTTTTGAGAAATTGGCTAAATTCCAACATTTATTACATATCAAAAACAACTTATGTCAGTAAAATGTCAGCTTTTTTACTGATTTTTTTATGGTTTTATGATAAAATATTTATAGAATTATTTTTATTTTTTTAGACTTTATACAAGTTTTTAAACATAAAAATTACTATGGGAGGGGATAATATGAGTTATGCTTTTATACGAAAAAGAAGCAAAAATTACATCGTATATTTAGAATATACAGACGAGACAACAGGCAAAAAGAAACAAAAAAATATGGGATCTTATCCCCTAAAAAGAGATGCATCTAAGAGATTAAACGAACTTAAAGAAGAGATTTATAACGACGATTTAGCTATTCCGACAAACGTAAAATTAGAAAAATATCTAATGGATTTCTTGGAAAAATACAAAGCAAATTTATCGATTACTACATATAATTGTTACGTTAGGATATGCAAAAAATATATAAATCCTATACTTGGAAGTATAAAATTAAACGATTTAAGACCTATTCATATACAAAATTACGTAGATGATTTAGTCGGAATTTTGAGTCCACAGACGATAAAAATACATATAAATATACTTAATTTAGCTTTAAAAAGAGCTTATAAATTAAAACTTGTAAAATACGATATAGTAGATTGCATCGAAGTACCAAAGAACACTAAGTTTAAAAGTGAAGTTTACGACCAAAAAGATATAGCAAAATTATTAGAAACCATAAAAAATACAGACTTAGAATTGCCTATAAATTTAGCTATCGGGCTTGGACTTCGTATATCAGAAGTTCTAGGACTTAGCTGGAGCGATATAGATTTTGTGGAAAATACTATAACAATAGATAAAATCACAGCTAGAGAAAGCGGCAAAGTTATATTAAAAGAGCCAAAAACAGAGTCTTCTAGAAGGACTATCTCCACGCCGAGAGAAGTTATGGCTATGCTTAAAGATTATAAAAGAAAGTATCTGCAAGATAAACTTCAAGGTAAAATAAAGGATTGTAATTTATTATTTTTTGATAAAAATGAAAATCCTATAGCCGAAGATGTATTGAGCAAGAAGTTTAGTCGCTTTTTAAAGAAACACAACTTAAAGCATATACGCTTCCACGATTTAAGACATTCACATGTAACTTTACTTATAAATGCAAAAGTACCTATAAAAGTTATTTCAGAGAGAGTTGGTCATTCAAATGTAAATACAACTCTAAATATATATTCTCACACTCTTAAAGAAATGGATCAAGAAGCTTCAGAAAAAATTTCAGAAAGTATATTTAAATTAGGTTAATTAAAAATCGAATCAAAAGTCAGAAAAAAGCCACTTCGTATACGCCTTTTTAAGGGGTTTTACTAGTGGCTTTTATATTTATTATTATATATACACTTTAACGCCTTAAAATTTTATTTTAAAGCCTTTTATTCAAAATTCTATTTTAAAAATATAAAATAGTTACCTATAATGAAATTATGTAAACTACAACTATTAAATCACTAGGTTTGTCGAAAATTTCAATATAATAAAATAGTTTTAAAATAAGGTAGATAGAAAAAATATACAAATAAAAGAAAAGTACTTAATTATAAAAAGGATTATTAGAAACTATTAATAAAACGATAAATTCAAAAGTTTAGATAGTAACGCAAAATAAAAAAGTTGCGATAAATTTTTTATTAGCCAAATTACACAGTGCAACTTTTTTAAAAACGCAAAAATCGAACCTTTTTAAATCGATTTTAAGGCGTTTTAAAAATACAATTAATATATTTACTTGTCTGTAAGTTTAAAAACCATTACAAAGCCTTTTATAGCGTCTTTTATAAAAATAGCACAAAAAACGAATTTTAGTTTACATAATTATATTATGGCACACTATACATTCTTTAAAATTAAATTCATAATCACATTCATACAAATTTCTATTGTATTTACACCCATATACATATTACATAATAAATTTTTATAAAAAATAAAAAGTATCTAAATCTATCAAAAGATAAATCTAGATACTTTTAAAACTATATACTCTCTTGTCTTATATTATCTATAATATTTTCTTTGCTCATTTTCTTAAGTGGTATATATGAAGCTATAAAAGTTATAACAAATATAGCTACTACACATATAAGTATCGCTTTGTATGGTATCAGTGTTTGAACTGTAATCATACCTTCTAATATTTTATTCATAAGCACATTCATACAGATTCCTATTGGAATACCGTAAAGCAGTGAAAGTATTCCGTATAATATACTTTCCATATAAATCATCTTTTTAAATCCTTGAGGCGTTACACCTATAGATTTAATTACTGCAAATTCTCTTTTTCTAAGATTTATATTAGTACTTATTGTATTTATTATGTTGGTTACACTAACTAGAGATATAACTACTATAAATCCATATACGAATATTTTCATAACATTCATAGTTTGCTCAAGTTTTTGAGCTTCATCTATTGAATCTATTACGCTTAAGTTGTTTTCTTCTGCTACTTTTTTGACCTCGTCTCTAGTAGACTTTTCCCTATTTGTAGCTACGTAATATATTGAGCTTGATTTATCATCTGTTATACCAAGTGAAGGTATTAAATCATCATATGCTACTACTCCAAATGATGTTTCTGGGTATTGATTATTTCCTGTTAAGATTTCATCTGTTATAGCTAGTATTTTTAATTTTACTTCTTTTGCACTTTCCTTTCCATCAGAATCATATGAAGTTATTGTACAGTTTAAAGTATCTCCAACTTTATAATTTGAAAGAACTACTTTACCTTTTTTAGCTAGTGATTCTTGATAACTATATCTTACTAAAATCACACCATTTTCAGCTTTAGCAGTTTTTCTATCAAATTTACCTTCTGATAATTTTATATTTGATATACTAAAATATCCAGGAATGTATAATCTACTATTTATAAAATTATAATTAGAATTATCCATATCTACATAACGGCTTTGTTTTAAACTTTCTCTTAAATCTTTATTTATATTTTTTTCATCAACATGAACATTTAAATTATAGCCTTTATCAATTGCTACATCTTTTAGACCATTTATTTTTTTAAGTTCATCTATAGTTTTTTGAACTTCTTCTTTGGTAAGCAAGTTATTTTCATATAATGTCAAATCATTTGTAATACTTCCGTAGTTAATTTGATTAGCTTCTATAAACATATCTACAAATCCATTAAATGATATAAAGATTACTATACTTATAACAAGTGAAAATAAAGTGATTCTAAATTTGCCTTTGTTTCTTCTTAAATTTTTATATGCAAGTTCGCCTTCTGTTTTAAATATCTTTTTGATAAGTTTAGAACTTTTGATTTTTCCAACCTTTAAATTAGAGCTATTTTTTATAGCTTCAAGTGGTGATATCTTAGCTGCATTTATAGCTGGTATTAAAGCTGATATAAATATAGTAAGCAGTATTACAAGTGTACTTAAAATTAATACGATTGGGCTAAATACTACTCTTAAATCTAATTCACCAAACATAGAAGTTTTAAAGAATGTTTTTATAACTTTAAATACTATATCGATAGCTACTGTACCACTTAAAAGTCCAATAGGTATTCCAACTATACTTACTAAAAATCCTTCTAAAAATACAAACTTCATAATTTGAGATTTTGTAGCACCTATAGAATTTAATATAGCGAATTGTTTTTTACGTTCACTTATAGCTATACTAAATGAATTGTATATAGTTGCTATAGTAGCTATTATAACAAGTGAAGCTACTAGACCTACTATAAGTAATAAAGTTATATTTATATTACTATATGAACTTGCACCCAATAATCTAAGTAATCCTTCGTTATACTCTATATCTTTGAAATATAGATTGGCTTGTTCATCATAATTATAACTTTCATCTTGTGGATCATCTTTTTGAACTAATCCTATATTTTCTCCTATTGATATAGCTGTCTTATATATATCTTTGGGATTTTTTGTGCATATAGAAACATCGAAATTTTCATTTTTATCTACAGTGTTTATATCAAACCCTGCTATTGCAAATAATTTTGAATTATATGGGGCTTTATCTAGTGTTCCTACAATTTTAAAAGTAGTTTTTTGAGAATTTTTTAATTTACTTATCATTCCCATATCATCATAAATTAATTCGCCTAAGTTTAAAGTTATTTTATCTCCTATTTTTTTATTCCACTTGTTTAATAAAGCTTGTGTAACAACTATTTCACTTTGATTTTTAGGGTAATTTCCATTTTTTAAGGTGATTTGGAAGCTGTTTATTGTATTTTTATCAAAAACATTTATATCTAGTGAAGTTGAGTCTTTTTTGTCTAATATAATACTTCCCAAATCTTTTTTATAACCATATTCACTAACTCCTGATGATTTTGTTATAACTGATGCTTTTTCTTTGTCTATATCAGTGAATGTAGCATAAAAACTTCCGGAAGTTTTTATTTGATCTCTCATTTGATAATCCATAAAGCTTGTACATATATTGCCTATACCGCATATAAGTGCAGTTGCAAGTATTATACCGATTATTGTTACTAATGTTCTTCTTTTATTTTGTTTTAAATATCTTAGTGTAAGTGAAGTGTATAAATTCATCTATATCACCTCGTCACTTTTTATTATTCCATCTTCAATAGTTATAACTCTGTCAGCTTGTAATGCTATATTTGTGTCGTGAGTTATCATTATTAAAGTTTGGTTGTATTTTTTAACAGATACTTTTAGAAGCTCAACTATCTCTTTTGAGTTTTTGCTATCTAAGTTACCTGTTGGTTCATCAGCAAGTACTATAGATGGTCTGTTTATTAATGCCCTTCCTATCGATGTTCTTTGTTGTTGTCCACCTGAAAGCTCACTTGGAAGGTGATTTTCTCTTTCTTTTAAATCTAGTGTTTTTAATAAATCTTCTAGATATTCTTTATCTATTTTTCTATTGTCTAATTCTGCTGGAAGAAGTATATTTTCTTTTACTGTAAGAACTGGTATTAAGTTGTAAAATTGATATATAAGTCCTACATTTCTTCTTCTGAATATAGCTAAGTCTTTTTCTTTTAAGTCGTATATATTTATATCGTTTATAAATACATTTCCGCTAGTCGGTTTGTCTACACCACCTAGTAAGTGAAGAAGTGTACTTTTACCACTTCCACTTGGGCCGACTATAGCGATAAATTCTCCTTTTTTAATACTTAAATTTATATTTTTAAGCGCATCTACTTTAGCCTCGCCTTTCCCATAACTTTTTGATAGATTTTCTACTCTTAGTAATTCCATTTTATCCTCCCTAAAATATAATCATAATTTAAATTAACTTTTCAGTAATGATTTCTTTATGTTTTAATTATTATACTTATATTCTATATTTATTATCTTACAGTCAAGTGAATTTGAAAATTACAATTTAGTCACTTGGGTTGGAAATTATAAATTAGCCACAAACCAGATAATATATAATTTCCTTTCAATTAAAAAATCCAGTAGGCTTAAGATATCTACTGGATTATTATTTTTAATTAATTGTATCTTTTATGAAATGTAATATGAAACTCAGAACCCCTATTTTTTTTACTTTTTACATATATATCTCCGTTTTGGCTTTCTATAATCGATTTTGCCATAGCAAGACCTATTCCAACACTGTCACTTTTGCTATTTTTACCTTTATAAAAACGTTTAAATATATTTTGTATATCGTCTTTATCTATACCCTCCCCATTGTCTTTTATTATTATTTCTGAGTATATAGGGTTTTCTTCATAAGTTATATCTAAGGTTCCACCTTCTTTTGTATGTTCTATACAGTTTTTGATTATATTACTTAAAGCTTCTGACGACCATTCTATATCTCCAGTATAAGAAGCTTCTTTATCTCCATTTATATTTAAACTTATATTTCTAAGTTCTATAGGCACGAGCAAAGGACTAATTGATCTTTTTATCAGTTCATTTATATTTACTTTATCTGTTTTAAAATCTATAACTTTAGCTTCTAGCTTTGAAAGTTTTAACATGCTTTTTATCAGCCAATCCATACGAGATAGCTGAGCATTTGTTCTATCTAAAAATTCGATTTTCTTTTCTTTATCTAAATCATTATACATTAAGTCAGTCAATAACATAAGTGATGTCATTGGTGTTTTTAGCTGATGAGATATATCCGATATTGTATCGTTTAAAAAGATTTTTTCGCTGTGTAAAAGAGCTACTTTTTCTTTTAATACAGTTGTCATCTTCATAATCTCTGTTTTTAAAATTCCTATTTGACCTTCTTGGTTTTTGTTTTTCATTTCATATTCTCGTCCTTCTGAGCTATGATATACATAATCAGTCATATCTTTTATATCTCTATAGATTTTTATAAAGAAATAAAATGAAATTGTTATTAAACATATAAAAACAAAAGTTATAAATAGTATATTTATTTTTAGCATTTTATAAATGTTATTTTGCACAATAGGTTCTTGAGATAAATTAGTTGAGCTATCATAATTATATTTTTGTAATACTTTGGCTCCAAGATCAATATTTTCTTTATTTTTAGCTTGTGTTATTACAGACACTATATCTTTTTCTAATTCTGGATATTTTGAAACTATATTTCCTACTATCGCTTGGTTGTTTTGTATTACATCAGCTTTAATTATATTTAAATTTAATGTATTTACAAATATAGATAATATTATTGTTATTAGAAATAAAGCAATAATACTTATATTGTATTTTTTAATTTCTGGATTAGATAGTATTCTCATTTGTATCACTTCCATTCCACTTATACCCAACACCTCTTACTGTTAAGATATATTCAGGTTTTGATGAATCTTCTTCTATTTTTTCGCGAAGTCTTTTTATATATACACTAAGTGTATTATCGTTTACAAAGTCATATGTAACATCCCAAAGTTTTTCTAATATTTGAGCTCTTGTAAGTACTACATTTTTATTTTGAATTAATATTAAAAGAAGCTTATATTCAGCTGAAGTTAATATTATTTCTTCATCATTTTTAAATACTCTAGCTTCTAATGTATGTATAGATATATTTTTAAACTTTATAATTTTTTTGTTGTCTTGTATTTTACCCTTTCTTCTGAGAATTGCATTTATTCTAGAGATAAGCTCTCTTATCCTAAATGGTTTTGTTATATAGTCGTCGGCTCCTATGTCTAGCCCCATAACTATATTAACTTCTTCATCACAGGCACTTAAAAATATTACAGGAGTATCTTCATCATGTTTACGCAAGTCTTTTAGAAATTCGTATCCATTTCCGTCTGGAAGCATTACATCAAGCAATATTAAGTCGTATACTTTTGTGCTTACTATTTCTCTAGCTTGATTTAAGTCTGAAGCAATATCTAAATTAAAGCTTTCTTGTTCGACTGCATATTTTACAGCAAATGCAATTGTGCTGTCATCTTCTACCATAAGTATATTTCTCATATTTATTCCTTCTTTATATAATTTATTTTAATTAATAGTATTAAAATATGTTTTATAATACTATTCTTAGTTGTTTATATATTATAATATTTTATAAAGTTAGTAAATATTTAATTTATTATATAAATATTTCAAATACGTAATTTAATATGTTTATTTTATAAAATTCATTTTAATTATGGCTCCAACGAATTGGAGATTCCGTTGCATTAGTTAATATGTTGGAAATTAAAAAAGATGGCCATAAGCCATCTTTTTATTCGATACTTCCTAATCTAGAATATTTATTTCTAGCTTTTAATAGAAGATCTCTTACATATTCGTTTTTATGTTCATCTTTTTCTAATAAGTTCATTATCAGCATTTCACATTCTTTAGCAGTTTTTTTACCTTTTAAATAAAGTGATTTATTTATATTTTCTATTTCAGATTTTATATTTTCAAATATAGTATGTTCTAAATTAGTTATAGAAATTGTTCTTTCGTTTATATCTATAATTTTATTATTTCCGACATAAGCATCGCATAATTTAGATTCAATCGATGCACAACCAGATTCTTCGTTTATTTCGATACATATATTTATAAATTCAGTTTTTGCCTTAGCTTCTTTTATAGATTTTGAGCCTAGATGGTTATGTGTTATTTTACCAGTGTATTCTTCTAATATAGAAAAACATACTGTATTTACATTAGCATCTACCTCATAAATATCTACACAACCTTTATACTTGGCACTTGGGAAAATCTCCATTATACTGCTTTTGATTTCTCTGTAATTTGGATGTTTTAAATCTTGTGTGTCGAGAAGTAACTTTCCTAGAGATTTTATTTTCGATTTTAATTCAACTTCATCTATAGTTTGTGTAGAGTAATTTTTATAATGCTCTATATACTCTTCATTTTCTTCTTTTTGAGCTGTAACAGCATCGATATAGTGATTTAAAACTCTATTATCTTCTTTTACAGCGTATATTGTCTCTATGTTTGAGTTGAAATATTTAAGTTCATTTTCATTATCTAAATAATCTATACTTACATATGCTTTTAATATTACTTTATTTTCTATATTTTTTTCTATATCTATATAAAGATCGTATATTCTTAGATATTCTTCTATAGTTTTGACTTCTGTCCATAATTCTGTTTTTCCAAATTTATCTTTATAATCTTCATTGACTTTAAAAGTGATTTTGCCTAAATTATCTTTATAACTTAGAAAATCTGTCAGTATTTTTGCATTTGGGAAAATTTCTTTTATTATATATTCAAGCTCTGAAGCTGTTTTATCTTCAAACAATCTAAGCCCTAGTTGCTTTATTTTTTCACTTAATGTTGTCTTGTTCATTTTTGACCCCCTATTTTAATACTCATACCTATTGTACCAGTATTTATATATAAAGAATAGTATTTGTTTTGAAAAAATAGTAATATTTATTAATAATTTAATTCAAAAAAGGGTGAACACGTTATGTCCACCCTTTTAATAAGTTTAATTTAAATTCTATCCTATTTTTTTATTAACTTTAACATTGCTTTTAGTTTTTATAAAAGCTCCAACAACTCCACCTAAAATTGCCGGCAACACCCAGTTAAATCCATATTGAGCTAGCGGTAATTTTGAAAGTAAATTAGATATTTGAGTTAGTGTAAATAAGCTGCTTCCTACTGATAATATACTTACTAATAATGTAGTATAAGCTACTCCTTTAAATACATTGTCATTTGAAATATATTTATCTAAGAAAGTTGTAGCTATTATAGCAACTAATACTGGACAAACAATTTGTAGTATTGGTGCAGAGAATTGGATTATTGTACTTACACCGAAGTTAGCTAATACTAAACTAAATACAGATACACCTATTACTATAGATTCATATTTAACTTTGCCATTACTTATAGTCGAGAAGTAAGTTGCTGTTGAAGAAGTAAGCCCTATAGATGTAGTTAAACATGCTAGAGAAACGATTATTCCTAATACTATCTTACCTGGTTTTCCTAATATAGCATTAGTTATAATAACCATTAAAGTAGCTTGCGGTGTATCAGCACCATAAGTAGTAGATAACATAGAACCTAAATATGTAAGTCCTGCATAAACTACTGCTAAGAATATTCCTGATATTACTCCAGCTTGAAGAGTTAGTTTGATTTTTTCTTTAGAATCAGTGTATCCTCTTTGAGCTATAGCTGTTATTGCTACTGTTGAAAATGCAACAGCTGCTAATGTGTCTAAAGTTTGGTAACCTTGTTCTACCCCTTCAGCAAATAAGTTGTTTTCTATAAGCTGAGTATTACTTACATCTCCTATAGGAGTAAATATCCCCATTACTATAAGTAGACCTAAACATAATAAAAGTGCTGGTGTTAAGAATTTACCTATTATATCTACAACTTTTGATGGTCTTATCGTAAGTAATAATGTAAGTCCAAAGAAAACTATTGAAACAATTAATTTTGCTATTGGTGATTCAAATCCAAGTATAGGCGCTATACCCATTTCATAAGTTGTTGCACCATTTCTCGGTATTGCAAGTAATGGTCCTATACATAATATAGATGCTATTATAATTGCTCTGGCAAACTTTTTGCCCGCTCTGCTTAAAGTTAAATCTAGATCCCCATCAAATTTAACAGCAGCCATAACTACTACAAGTGCTAGAATTATATCTGTTAATATAAATCCTGATAATGAAATTATCCAGCTATCTCCTGATACTAACCCTAAATACGGTGGAAATAGCAGATTTCCTGCGCCGAAAAACATCGAGAAAAGCGCAAATCCGACTACTAATACGTCTAATGCTTTTTTGTTATTCATCTTATCCTCCTATGATTTAATAATATAATTAATTTAAAAATTATAATATATATTATAATACAAATTGGTTAAAATAGGAAAAGTTTTTACTAAATATGTTGAAATTTTCAAATAAATCTCAAAAATAGTGTTAAAATATTAAAATTCGCACTAAATAACATAATAAAAGAACTGCATTAGCAGTCCTTTTATTAAACTAACAACAATAATGAGGTTTTGTAATAAGTTTATTATTAATATTGTATACCCATTACTTCTTTAACATGTTCTATAGGCATATCTTGGTTAGTCCAAAGTTTAAATGCAGCTGCACCTTGGAATAACATCATTGGGAAACCATTTAATGTTTTACAACCAACTTCCTTAGCCATTTTAAGAAGTGCTGTTTCAGCTGGTGCGTATACAACATCAGTAACTATTAAATCTTTTCTTAAAAATGATTTATCAGGTATATAAGTTTGTCCTTCAAGAGGTTTCATACCCATTCCTGTAGCATTTGTAAATATATAACTTGAAGCTATTTCTTCTTTTAATTTATCTAAATCATCTAGATCGTATAAAGTAGCTTTACAATTTGTTTTTTCATTTATATCTTTAACTGTTTTTTGAGCTCTTTCATAAAAAGCATCTTTTCTATTAAATATAGATATTTCTTTTACTCCATCAAGAGCAGCTTGTACTTGTATAGCTGTTGCAGCTCCACCAGCACCTACTATAGTCATTTTTTTACCTATTATATCTATACCAGCATCTTTTAATCCACTCATATATCCTATACCATCTGTTATATGACCAGTTAATACACCGTTGTCATTAACTATAGTATTTACAGCACCACACATCTCAGCTGCATCTGATAATTTATCTAAGTATTTATGAACTACTGTTTTATTAGGCATTGATACGTTAGAACCTCTAACTTTCATAGCTCTAAATCCTTTTATGGTATCTTCTAAATCTTCTGTGCCTACTTCAAATGCAAGATATGCATAATCTAGTCCTAATTTTGCAAATGCTTCATTGTGCATTCTTGGTGATGATGAATGTCTTATTGGTGTAGCTATTAATCCTATTAATTCAGTATGACCTGTTATTCTCTCTGCCATTTTAATATTCCTCCAATTTATTTATTTGTGTATGTATATGATTTTTATTTGTAGTTTTTATATAACATAGGAAATTTTTATTTTAATTATGTTTTTGTATTTTATATATGTTTAAAATTTGTGTACTATCTGATTATTATGTTTTTTTATTTACTTTGATGCATTACATCAAGTATTAAAGCTAATTTGTCTACTGATATTTGACCTGGTGCTGAAGCAGCTTTTGCAGCTCCGAAAGTAAGTGCTGAACCGAAAGTTTCTCCAGATAATCTACTTACAAGACCAAGTGCACCCATAGACATTGTTATTATAGGTTGTTTTGCGTATTTAGTGTGCATCTCTTCTGTAGCAGCTAATAATGTTACTACGTCTTCTGAAGTATTAGGCATAACTGCTATTTTAGGTAAGTCAGCACCTAAGTCCTGCATTTTACAAAGTCTGTTTATTATTTCGTCTTTTGCTGGAGTTTTATAAAAATCGTGATTTGACATTACGACTTTTACATTGTTTTTGTGAGCTGTTTCGACTATATCTTTTACTATTTCATCTCCTGTAAATAATTCTACATCTATTAAGTCGACTAATTTAGTTTGTGCTATTGTTTTATTAAGCTCTGAATAATATTCAGTACTTACTTCTAGCTCTCCACCTTCTTTTTTGCTTCTGAAGGTGAATAATATAACAACGTCTTTAACTTCATCTCTAAGAGCTTTAACTATTTCTTTGACTTTTTCTATATCTTCTACATCTTTATAGTGATCAACTCTCCATTCGATTAAGTCGAATTTCACATTTTTTAAGAATTTAGCTTCTTCTAGAATTTCTTCATTTGTTTTTCCTACTAAAGGTACACATATTTTTGGGATACCTTCACCTAATTTTAAATTTCTTACTTCAACTATGTTTGCCATTTTATTTCCCCTTATCTATTTAAACTTCGTTAATTTTTTGTCGTTTGTTATACTTCTATTATAATACGCCAATCATGATAATTCTAATATTATTTTTCATCAATATTGATAGGTTTTAACTATCAATTATGTTATACTAAAGTCAAATAAGATATAGGACGTGAGAAAATGAATTTAAATCAGCTTTATTATTTTAAAACAGTCGCAAAACTTCAACATTTTAGACAAGCAGCAAATGAATTGAATGTATCGCAGCCTAGTTTAAGCCTTGCAATTTCAAATTTGGAAAAAGATTTGGGGACCTATTTATTTGAAAGACAGGGACGAAATGTAACACTTACAAAATACGGCAAGCTTTATTTAGAATATGTTGAAGAAGCTTTATCGATACTCGAAGTCGGAGAAAAGAAATTAAGACAAATAACAAGTGAGACAGAAGGCCATATCGATATCGCTTATATATACCCACTTGCACCTTATTTTATACCTAAAAAAGTAAGATCATTTTTAGAATTAGAAAAAAATAAAGATATAACCTTCTCATTTAGACAGGGGATAACATCTGATTTGATAAAAGGGCTTAAAGATTCAAAATACGATGTAGTCTTTTGCTCTTATGTAGAAAATGAAGAAGATATAGTATTTGATTTGCTATTTAAAGATGAACTTATATTAATAGTTCCAATAGGTCATCCACTTAGCAAAGTTGAAAGTATAGATTTAAAGGATATAGCTTCTTATCCTGTCGTAGTATATGATAAAAATACAGCTCTTGGCAAAATAACTAAAGATATTTTCAAAAAAGTTGGTATAAATCCAAAAGTAATTTGTGAAGGTGAAGATGAAAATGGAATATATGGGCTTGTATCAGAAGGATTTGGGGTAGCTGTTGTCGCCGATATTGTAAATTATGATAATTTTAATATAAAGAAGATTAAAATAAATAATTCTGCCTGTGATAGATGTATATATATGGCGTATAAGAAAAATACATATCAAGTACCTGCTGTGAAGAAGTTTATTAAATATATAAATGATACTTCTAAGGATATTTTTATAAATGATAAATAAAATAAAAAGGTAAGCAAGTACTATAATTCCTTGCTTACCTTTTACTATATAGATTCTAAAAACTCTATAACCTCAGATATAATCCAATCTGGAGTTGAAGCTCCTGCTGTTATACCTATAGATTTATAGTTTTTAAGTTCTTCTTTATTAAGTTCGTCTTTTGTCTCTATTGCAAATGTATTTGTTAAATCTTTGCATATATTAACTAGCTTTTGTGTGTTAGAGCTGTGTTTGCCCCCTATTACTATCATGCAATCAACTTCTTTTGCTAGATTTTTAGCTGAAAGTTGTCTTTCTTTTGTTGCAGAGCATATTGTGTTTTTCATTACTGTATCTTTTAAAATAGAATTTAGTTTTTCTACTATTTTTTCGTAATTATCTATATCTACAGTAGTTTGGCTTACTACACAGTATTTTGCATCTTTATCAAATTCTATATTGTCTATATCGTCTACATTTTTTATTACTATAGCAGAGTTTTCGCACCATCCATTTATTCCAACAACTTCTGGGTGTATTTTATTTCCTATTATTATGATTTTATATCCTTTTTTATAAAAATCATTTACTATTTTATGAATTTTTTTCACATAAGGACATGTTGTGTCTACTATTTTTACACTTTTGTTTTCAGCTTCGTTGTATACAATTTCTCCAACTCCGTGTGATCTTATAATAACTCTTTCGTTAGATGGTATATTTTCTATTTCTTCTACTACTTTAAGTCCTTTTTCTTCATATTTGCTTACGGCTTGTTTATTGTGTATTAATGGACCAAGTGAGTAAACTTCTGTGCTTTTATCGTCAAGTTCATCACTTGCCATTTGCATAGCTCTTTTTACACCGAAACAAAATCCAGCATTTTTAGCAATTTTAATTTCCATATAAGTCCTCCTATTATATTTTATATCTATTTTTATTTTATTAAATTCATTATATCAAAAAAGCCTCCATCATCAATGATGAAGACTTATTTTCTAGATTTCGCCTTTTTCAAGCTTATAGTAATTTTGTTTTATGATATCCATAACCTCGCCTGATATACGTTCGTGATCTTCACTAGTTAATTTTTGTTTATAGTATTCTTCAAGTGATATAGGTTTACCAAAGTATATTTTAGCAGGTTTAAATAATTTATAGCTAGAGTATATTGTACATGGTACAATTTCTGCTTTTGCTTTTGTTGCAAATAATGAAAGCCCAGCTTTTGCATTGTTAAAATCATCAGTTTTACTTCTTGTTCCTTCTGGGAACATTACAAGGGCATAATCATTTTTTATGTATTTAAGAATTCTCTTTATAGTCCCAAGACCTGGGTTTTGTCTATTAATAGGTATAATTTCTACTTTATTTAATATTTTTGATAAAATCTTATTCTTAAATAATTCCTCTTTTGCTATTGCCGTCATCTTTCTTTTTTTATCTACGGCACTTGCTACAAATATAGGATCTAAGTTTGATTTGTGATTTGCAGCTATAATCAAATTACCCTCGCTTGGGATATTTTCTGTACCGATTACTTCAAATTTAAAGAAAGTCTTGCTAAATATACTAAAAAGCTTTAGCATAAAATTATAAAAACTCAAATTTATCTCCCCTTTAATCTATTTAATTTTTTGTAGTACTAAATCTACAACTTGGTCAATGTCTTTTCCTGTTGTGTCTATTTCTATAGCGCCTTCTGCTTTTACAAGTGGAGCGAATTCTCTGTTTGAATCGATTTCGTCTCTTCTTATTATATCGTTTATTATATCTTCTAAAGTTCCGTCATATCCTTTTTCTTTTAACTCGATATAACGTCTTTTGCCTCTTTCTTCTGGAGTTGCTACTAAGAAGAATTTATAATCTGCATTTGGGAATACATAAGAACCGATATCTCTACCGTCTAGTATTACTGCATTGTTTTTCCCGATTTCTCTTTGTAAATCTACCATTAAGTATCTAACTTCTTTTATTTTTGCAACATCTGATACGTTTTTGCTCACTTCTAAAGTTCTTATTTCATCGTTTACTATTTTTGAATCTAGATATATATTGTTATCTCTAAAATCTATTGATGTTTTTTTAGCCATTTCGATTACTGCATTTTCATCTTTAACATCTAAGTTATTTTGAAGGCATTTTAAAGTTACAGCTCTATACATTGCTCCTGTGTCTATGTAATTTATGTTTAATCTTTTAGCTATTATTTTAGCTATTGTACTTTTACCTGCTCCTGCAGGTCCATCTACTGCTATTATTATATTTTCCATTGTGTTTCTCCTATTTTTAAATAAATATTAGTTTAAACTAAGTCCTGCTAAATATCCTGTTGAAAATGCTATTTGAAGATTGTATCCTCCTGTTTCAGCATCTAAATCAAGTAATTCACCAGTTATAAATAAGTTTTCTATTTTTTTAGATTCTAAAGTAGATGCATCTACTTCTTTTGTGCTTACACCGCCACATGTCACCATTGCACCTTTAAATCCTAGTGATGATGTTATTGTAAGCTTCATATTTTTAATATATTCTACTATAGAGTTTTCATCTTCTTTTGTAAGTGAGTTTCCTTTGACATCGCTTAAATTTAAGATGTTTAGAAGCTCTTTTACAAATCCATCAGGAAGAATTGTCTTTAAGTTAGTAGATATATTTTTATTTGGGTTATTTCTAATTAAGCTTACTATTTCTTCTTTTGATGTATCTTGCATAAAGTCGATAAATATCTCTACATGTTCTCCTGCTAGTACTTTGTTTATATATGAGTCTATTATAAGTACTACAGGACCGCTTATTCCAAAATGAGTAAATATCATATCGCCACATTTGCTTATTTTTTTCTTTTTAAGCTTTGTAGAGATTTTTACATTCTTCATAGATATACCTTGAAGATTTTTAACCCAAGTCTCTGCTGTTTTTAATGGACATAGAGCTGGTAATGTCTTAGTTATAGTATGCCCATATTTTTCTAAAACTTGATAGATATTTCCATCAGAGCCTGTATGAGCGTAGCTCTTACCACCAGTAGATAATATTACTTTATCAGCATATATAGGTTGTGATATTGTGTTTTCTTCTTCATTATCACTTATTAAAACACCTTTAACTTCATTATCTTCTATTATTAAATCAGTTACTTTTTTATTGTATATAATTTCTACGTTTTTTCTTTTTAAATCATCTTCTAGCGATTTTATTAAATCTAAAGCCTTGTCGTTTTTAGTGTATACTTTTAAGTCGTTTTCTTCTTCGATTTTATATTCTACACCTATACTGCTTAAATAGTTTAATAAATCTTCATTAGTAAATGAATAGAAGCTGCTGTATAAAAATTTATTGTTGTTTACAACTTTATCAAAAAAGTCTTCTATATATCTATTATTAGTTATATTACATCTTCCACCACCAGTAAGTTTAAGCTTCTTTCCTAAAAATTCGTTTCTTTCGATTAAAGTTACACTGTGGTTTTGTTTTGCAGCACTTATAGCTGCCATTATTCCAGAAGGTCCGCCTCCTACAACTATTACTTTAGCCATTATATCCTACTCCAATGCACTGTTTTCTAATTTTGTATCATTTATAATATGTGTAGTATCGTTCATTTTCATAACTACAGGACCATAATCTCTAAGTTCGATTATGTTTAGAGCAGTATTTGCTTGATTTATTCTGTATATGTTTTTAACATCTGAATCTAAGAATGATAAAAGCATAATTCTTGCACATAGAGAGTGAGTTACTAAAACTATGTGTTTTCCATCGTATTTTTCATTTATTTCTTTTATAAAAGCATCTGTTCTTTCTTTTATTTGAGAAAGTGTTTCTCCTTGAGGAATTTTTGCTAGATGTGGTTCATTTCTCCACATTTTATATAACTCAGGATCTTCTTCAATTATATCTTTTATAATTCTTCCTTCCCAAGTCCCAAAATTCATTTCTCTTAAAGCTTCAGTTTTTTCAACTTCTATACTTAATTTGTTTCCGATAATTTCGGCAGTTTGATAAGCTCTTCCTAAATCACTACTGTAGATATAATCTATTGGATATTTAGTCATACTATCTGCTAAAAGTTCAGCTTGTTCTATACCTTTTGGTGTTAAATCTGAATTTCCATGTCCTTGTGTTTTGCCAAGTAAGTTCCATTCAGTCTGTCCATGTCTAACTATATATATTGTATTTGTCAACTATTTCCACTCCTTTGTTTGTTTCTCTCAAATTTTAATTATATCATAAATAAATATAATTTCATATGTATTATAAAGCATAAAAACTATCTCACTTATATAAATGAGATAGTTTTTGAATTTAAAGCCATTTATCATTTGGTATTTTTCTATTTTGAATTCTCTTATACACTGATTTTCTAAGAAGTGTGTAAATTACAGAGCTTAGAGGAATAAATAATATCATACCGACAATACCCATAAGTTTTGAACCTAAAGTTATTACAAATATAACCCATATAGGTGGAAGTCCTATTGATTTACCCACAACTCGAGGGTATATTAAGTTTCCTTCTATTTGTTGTAATACTGCAAATAAGATTGCAAATACGATTACTTTTATAGGGTTTACCATAACAATAAGTATTGACGCTATAATAAATGCTATACAAAGACCGAAAATAGGTATTAAAGCCATTATTGTAATCATAACACTTATTAAAAGTGCATATGGAATTTTTAGTATTACCATAGTTACAAAGAACATACTTCCAAGTATAAGACATTCAATACATTGATATGTAAAGAAGTTTGTAAATGTTTTATGTGTTAATTTGCCCACTTCAACCATTTTATCTACTATTTTTTCAGGTAAAAATGCATATAGTAATTTTTTTAATTGAACGCTTAATTTTTCTTTTGAAATAAGTATGTAAGCTGCAAATATAAAGCTTATTATTGTACTTATAATTGTTGAAACTACGCCTGTAACTACTCCAAATGTAGAAGTAAATAAACTACTAAAAGAGTCTTTGAAGAAGCTTAACACTTTGTTGCTAATGCTTTGCCAGTCTATTTCAACACTTGCAAGATAATCTTGAACCCAGTCCCAGTTTATATTTGTATCTTGTAGCAGTTTGCGTAAGCTTTCTACTGACTCTGGAACAGTATTTACTATATTTGTAATAGTATCTATTAGTTTTGGCCCAATTAAAAATACTAAAACTAATATTACTAATATAAATATTAAAAATGTAAGCAACAGGCTAAGCGGTCTTTTTAGCCTTGGAAATTTTCTTTCTAAAAAGTTCATAGGTATGCTCAGAATAAATGCAATTGCAGCACCTACTAAAAATGGTTCTACTATAGAAAGTATATTTGTAAAAATGCCAAATATATCTCCAATTCGATATAAAATAAAAACGAGGAATATTAAAAATATAATTCCTTCAAATATTTTTCTTATTTGTTTTTCGTGCACAATAGTACCTCCCAATATGTGAAAATTTATTAAACAAATATCTGTATCTATAATCATATACCAGATTTATGAAATATATACTAAGTTTATGAATTATATGTTACATATTTATTTCGAGTTCAAAATCTACTTCTTCTACACCTAACTTTTTCATCATCTCAGATTTGGCTTTTAATGATACGCAGTGGCATGGATAGAATTTTCTTATTATCGACTTCTATATAATAACTTACTGCAGGTTCTCCTAAATACTATTTATCTATATATGTATTGTTAGCCATCAAAACTGTTATTTTCAAGTTAATTCCCTCCATTCTTATAACTTTAATATTAAGTCATTATAATGTAAAAAACAATCATTTTGTTTAGTTATAAATATTTTATTAAAGTATATAAAAAATAAAGTTAAATAGAAAATTATCTATCTAACTTTATTTTTCGAAGATTGAAAATTTATTCAGATAAAGGATAACCTATATAATTATAAAAAAGGTCCATAGCATATACTTTTCCTGTATAAGCATCTACAAAACATTGTCTTGCTACAGCAGTATTACTTTCTCCTTTAATTCTAATTATAAAACTATAGCCTATTTTATAAGTAGAATCTTTAAAATAATAATATTTCATTAAATTAGAATTATAAGGTTCAACAAGTGCTATATTTTCAAAAACTGATTCTATTTTTTTTACTGCTTTATTTATATCATAATTTATGTTATAGCAATCATTCTCATTGCATTCAATAGGTAGATTTTCATCATTTAAATATTCTTCAGATTCTAAAAAATCATCAAATTCTTTTTCTAATTCATTATTTCTATTATAAGGTTGAGAAGTTACTTCTTCATCAGTTTTTGGAGTAATTAAATAATTATAATTCTCCTTATTATCTAAAAAATCCTTTTTAAAATCAGATTTATCGATATTGAAAGTCTCCTCACCACAATCAATTTGAATACTGTCAATCCAATCGTCACCTTCATAAAAATATTGAAGTAAATTGCCCTCAATAAAGGCCTTTTCAATTACACCATCACAGGCTGCATCTCTAAATAAACTTATTAAATATTCTCCTTCTAATTTAGCAGTTAGTTTATTATTGTCATCTTTTAAAATTTTTATACTTTCATCTGAAGAAACCAACATATTAGCTAAATATTGAACCTTTTGTTCAATAGGTAAACCTTCTTTAAAATCTATGTATTTTGTAATTTGAGATAGGTTAACTTTTTTATTATTTTTAATTTTTTCATCTTTTCTGCCATAATTCCCATAAAATCCAACAACATTATTTGTTTTTTCTTTATTACCATTGATTTTAAAATTATTTGTTTTTCCTTCATTACTATTGACTCTAGGGTAGTTTATTCCAATTGAACCAATGCAAGTTAAATTTGGTCTTTCATTGCCATCGTATATATCTTTTATTGTAAATTTAACATAGTCTGTTTCTACTGGTTTATTTAAAACAATTTCTTGTTCTTCAATATTATCATCTTCTAAATCTATTTCTTGTTTTTGACCATTAGAAAACTCTACTTCTAAATTCTTTACTCTATTGTCCTTATGATAACTTTTTTTGTTATCGCTATTGTATCCTAGGCCATTTAATATATATAATTTATTAACTTCAATTTTGTCACTAAAACTTATTTTAATCCACTCACCTATGCCCTTTTTTTCACTATCATTTAACACCCAACTGCTATTGCTGTCATTATCTAAAACATTTGCTGGAGAGTAATCATCTACTTGAGATTTTTTAAAATAATTAGATGCTTCAGCCGAATATACGATATAATTTTTTTGAGTTGCAAGTGTATTTATAGGATCTTGTTCTTGCTGTGATTTTTCCTCTACACTTGATGATAGAGTAGTTTTTTTAGTTTCTGCTTTTTTAAAACAACCCACCATCGATAAACAAATTATAAAAATAGTTAAAATTGATAAATATTTTTTTAGATTCATATTTTCTTTTCCCCTTTACAAAATTTTATTATTGTTTTAATTTTTTTGTATAACCATTTCCCCAAAATATATCTACAGCAACCTCTGTAATTTTTAATGGTACTACTGTTACTGCAAAAGAACCTAAATTAAGTTCTATATCAAATGCATTTTTAATGATAAAAAACGATTTTAAAAAATTGTATTTAATTATTATCTTTAGGAATAAACAAATAACTAACCCTATAAAAATCATTTTCATTAAATTAATAAAATTAAGTGATTTAATTCTAAAAATACCTTTTTTATTATCTTCTATTTGTCCAATTTCGTATATTCCGTGATATATAATACCAGCGTATATTATGTTAATAATAATAAAACCTACTAGTGACAGTAAAAATGATGTCCCCGAAAAAATTTGTTGTAAAAATTGAAGAAATCTCAATAGCGTAACTGCAATTATAGCAAATACAGTATATAAAAAGTCTGAATTATTATTTAAAATTTTAGAGATATCATTTGGCAATTCATTTAAAAATGTTTTTTCTATGCTAAAGCCTGGCAAAAATATAGACAATACACTTGTGTATATAAAATAGAATATCAAAATAACTAAGCATACACTTACCATAGTTGAAAAAGATTCATCTTCTGCTTTTATTTCAAATGGCAATATATTCAAAAAAGATAATCTATTTAAAAGTAGATTGAAAAATAGATTAATTATAGAAAAAATTTGAACTACAACTATATTGACTATAGTATATATGAAATTAAAAATATATTTAGTAAAGCTAACAATACTTATAATAGCAAAAAAAATACTGATTGTTACTCTTAAAATACTTTTTTCTTTGAGTTTGTTTGATTCATTCATGCTTATTATACTTTCTGCAATAAAATAAGGATTTAATATTTGAAGAGATATATTAAGTATAAATACAAAACAACCGAATAAAATTTCAATTATTATTATTTTCATTGTATTCCCTCTCTATAAAATTTTTATTTTTATATAGTAAATTGTAAGTGTTACACTTATACAAAGTTTACCATATTTTATTTAGTTTTCAAATGTTTTTAGTTGTATTTTTATAAAAAATCTTAATTAGTATAATAAATCTTTGTATTTTGATATTTTAATAAAATAAAACTGTAAAAAAGACATATAAACTTAACTGTTAAGTCATAATATAATAAAAAACAATAAGTTTGTACATATTTATAGTCAATTTATGATAAAATAAAAAAATAAAGACAATACTAAGGAGAATGACAAAATGGAAGAGATGAGTATTTTAATAACAAACGAAGCAAAAAGAGAATTAGATAAGCTTCTAGAAAATAGTGATAAAACTTGTATAAGAATTCTTACAAGACATATAACTATGACAACTGAGGCTAAAATAGACTTAGAGTTAGACGAACCAAATGCAAATGACAACTGTTATGATGTAGATGGATATAAAGTAATAATAAACAAAGTATTAGATTCTCAAATGAACTACATAACTATATCATATGGAGGATTATTAAGCAGAAACGCATTTTGCGTAGAAGCTGATTTTAATTTCTATTATTAAAATATCTTAATAGGGTGATAATATTGATAAAATTAGATACTTTTGAATCAGTACAAAATAATATAAATCAAAATAAAATGACAGTAGTTTACTTCACAGGCAACTCATGTGGTGCTTGTGAGGTTATAAAAGAAAAAATTGAAAATTTTTTAGAAAACTATCCTAATATAAAAGCATATGAAATAAATGGCGAGGAAAATACAAAAATAGCTTATAAATATAGTGTTTTTTCTATGCCTGTGTTTCTTTTATTTATAGAAGGAAAAGAAAGTATTAGGACTGGAAGACATGTTGATTTATTGAGTTTGGAAAGAAGTATTGATAGGTATTATAATATGATTTATTAAATGGCATAGGCTAGCTAATTAGCTTATGCTTTTTTAATTTCAAAACAAAAAGGTATATCGCAATTATCTGCGATATACCTTAAAAGGATTACATATATTATTTAACAACTATATCTATATTATCTCCATCTCCATCGACAACTATAGTATCGCCATTTCTAATTTGTCCTGCTATTAATTTTCTAGCTATTATAGTTTCAAGAGTGTTTCCTATATATCTCTTAAGTGGTCTTGCACCATAAACTGGGTCATAACCTTCTCTTACCATAATATCTTTTGCAGCATCTGTAACTTCCATATTTATGTCTTTATCTTTTAATCTGTTTGCTAAGCTATTCATAAATATATCTATTATTTTCTTGATTTCTTCTTTGTCTAGAGATTTGAACATTATAATGTCGTCAACTCTGTTTAAGAATTCTGGTTTAAATCTTCTCTTCATTTCGCCCATTACAAGGCCTTTAGTTTCTTCTGTTATCTTACCTTGATCTTGTAATAAGTAGCTACTACCTATATTTGATGTCATTATGATTATAGTATTTTTAAAATCTACTGTATTACCTTTGTTATCTGTAAGTCTACCATCATCTAGTATTTGTAAGAACATGTTAAATACATCTTCATGAGCTTTTTCGATTTCATCGAATAATATTACTGAATATGGAGCACGTCTAACTGCTTCTGTTAATTGTCCACCTTCTTCATATCCTACATATCCTGGAGGTGGTCCTACAAGTCTAGATACTGAGTGTTTTTCCATGTATTCAGACATATCGATTCTTATTATGTTTTCTTCGCTGTCAAATAATGAACGCGCTAAAGTTTTTGCAAGTTCAGTTTTACCTACACCAGTTGGTCCAAGGAATATAAATGAACCGATTGGTTTGTTTTCATCTTTAAGTCCTGCTCTTGCACGAATTACTGCATTTGATACTGCTGTAACAGCTTCGTTTTGTCCTATAACTCTTTCGTGAAGCTCATCTTCAAGTTTAAGAAGTTTTTCTCTTTCGCCTTCAACTAATTTAGTTACAGGTATACCAGTCCATTTAGATACTATTTCAGAAATTTCATTTTCAGTAACTTCTTCTTTAAGTAAAGCTGTATCGTATCCACTGCTTATTTTTTCTTCGTATTGTTTTATTTGAGCCTCAAGTTTTGGAATTTCACCGTATTTTATTTCAGCAACTTTGTTAAAGTCGTATTCTCTTTCGTATTTTTCAACTTGTCCTTTTAAATCATCAAGTTGTGCTTTTAAGTTTCTAACTTGTAGTATTTGATTTTTTTCTTTTTCATATTTAGCTGTCATTTCGTCATCTTTAGATTTTAATTCAGCTAATTCTTTTTCAAGTACTTCAAGACGTTTTTTACTTTTTTCATCTTCTTCTGTAAGTAGTGCTTCTCTTTCAGTTTCTAAAGTAAATAATTTTCTTCTTACTATGTCAAGTTCTGTTGGTAAAGAATCTATTTCACTACGTATCATAGCGCCAGCTTCATCTATTAAGTCGATAGCTTTATCTGGTAAGAATCTATCAGTTATATATCTATCAGATAATTTAGCGGCAGCTACTATAGCATTGTCGTGAATTCTTATTCCGTGATGTATTTCAAAACGTTCTTTTAAACCTCTAAGTATTGATATTGTATCTTCTACAGTAGGTTCTTCAGCTATTACTGGTTGGAAACGTCTTTCAAGTGCTTTATCTTTTTCGATGTATTTTCTATATTCATCAAATGTAGTCGCACCTATACAGTTTAATTCACCACGAGCAAGCATAGGTTTAATTAAGTTACCAGCATCCATAGAACCTTCAGTTTTACCAGCACCAACTATTGTATGAATTTCGTCTATAAATAGTATTATCTTACCTTCAGCATTTTGAACTTCTTTTAATACTGCTTTTAGACGTTCTTCGAATTCACCACGGTATTTAGCACCAGCGATTAATGCACCCATATCAAGTGAGAAGATTATTTTATCTTTTAATCCTTCTGGAACATCTCCTCTAACTATTCTTTCTGCCAAACCTTCAACTATAGCAGTTTTACCAACACCAGGTTCACCAATTAAAACTGGATTGTTTTTAGTTCTTCTTGATAATATTCTTATGATTCTTCTTATTTCTTCGTCCCTACCTATAACAGGGTCTAGTTTATGTTTTTTAGCTAAATCTACTAAGTTTGTACCGAATTTAGCTAGTGCATCATAAGTTCCTTCTGGATCGTTAGAATCTACTCTTTGGCTACCCCTTACACTTGATAAAACTTGTAAGAAGTCGTTTTTGTTAATTCCGTACATTTTAAGTATTTTTCCTACAACAGATTTAGATTCAGTTTCCATCATAGCAAGCATTACGTGTTCAACGCTTATATATGAGTCTTTGAAATCTTTAGATATTTCTTCGGCCTTAATTAGTACTTCTTCAATTCTTCTAGAAGCAGTGACGCCTTGTGATGATATACCTTCTCCGTATATTTGAGGTATTTTACCTAATTCTTCGTCTATAGTGCTTTTTAATGCTGCTACAGATACATTCATTTTTTCAAAAATATTTGGAATTAAACCATCTTCTTGGTTTACTAATGCAGAAAATAGATGAATAACATCTACTTGTTGGTTGTGGTGTTTAACTGCCTCATTGTAGGCGTCGTTTAAACTTTTTTGAACTCTTACGGTCATTTTTTCTATATCCATATTAATCCCTCCATCTATATATTATGTCCTAAATAAAGAGAAATAGATATAGCTTTACCTAAAATTTGATAAGCTATTTTGATTTTGCAATTACCCTAAAAAATAAAGGAATATATATTCCTGTGCATAAAAAATAAAATAATAATAAAGGTCTATTTTGAAATTCTTAGACCATATCTATAAAAATAAGATTTTTAATCTTTAAATACTATTATAGAACTTTTTTTGCAAAAATCTAGGGGTTTTTGTTTACAATTTTGTTACTTTTATGAAAGTAAGATTTAAGATAGATTTTATAAGAAGCTGTCTTAAGTTTACGATTTTTATTAAATAAAAAAATATCAATATAAATAAAATAGATTTGTAATTTAGTATGTTTTTTTACCTTATTTAATTTAAAAACTTAAAAAATTAAATTTTATTTATCATAAGCATAAATCAAATTAATATTTTAAATATAAAATAAAATATTATTTATTAATTTTGTGTTAAAAATTTAACTTTTACATACCTATGTTACATATATTTACAAAAAACTCTAAAACAATGAAGGAAAATAAAGCTTTTTAGTGAATTTATATATAATTAGATAAATATCAATTTTTATAGGGGTGATAAAATGAAAAATATTAAGTTTGAAAAAAATGGAAAAATATTCAACTTAAAAGCTCTTGTTTGCGAGAATAAAGATTTAATAAAATATATGAAACGCGATTATCTTTTGAATTTATGTGCAGAGGGTTGTCCAAATTACAATACAAATTGGTCTTGCCCACCAAATAGTCCTCGATTTGATGAATATTCAGCGGACTATACTAATTCTCTATTAGTTCAAGTTACAAGTGAAGTTGAAGAAGGAGAAGAATTTATGGAAGCTTATATTCAAAATAGAAATACTTTAGAAGATTTGCTTTCTAAGATGCAAATCGATTTTGAATGTATTAAAACTGCGTGCGGATCTTGTAATTTATGTGAAAGATGTGCATTTTTAGATAATAAACATTGCTACCATCCAGAAAAGATGAGATATTCTATGGAAGCTATGGGCATGGACCTTCAAAAGATGTCCGAAGAAGTATTTAACCACAAATTAACTTGGAATAATAAAGATAATAAATCAAATATATGTACTTCTATAGGGTCTATTCTTTTTAATGGGACTTTTTTAGAAGATGATTTTTGTTATTTAGCTAGAAATTATAGATTTTAATAAAAATAATAAATATATAACAACATTTAATTTTGAATTTTTATAACATGTATCAGGTAATAGTTGTACTTAAATTGTGAAAAAGTAAAACTTTTATCAAAGATATTGTGCCTAAATAAATAAAAAAAGACTATAAGTCGTTGTAAAGGTTAGACCAACGGTCTATTCATTTTAACCTTTACATAAGATTTATAGTCTTTTATATTGATATTGGCACATATATCTTTATTTACCCAAACCTATAATTATACTTAAAATTGTAAAATATCTAGAATTAAAAAATATTATTGTAAATAATAAGATAGATAAAAGTAATTTTAAAATTTTCTTATATTTCTTGATTTTTCTTTATATTGTTTGATATATGTTTTAATATATCTTCTTTACTTAATCCTGATAAATGAAGTTTATGACCTAATTTTATATATTCAGAGAATTGGACTCCAGGTTTTAGGCCAAGCTCTATTAAATCTTTGCCACTTACTTCTGGTTCTTTCATAAGCTCTTCATAATCTTTTAATGAAGCGCGAAGCGTCATTTCTATCTCGCTATAATCTTTATCAATTCCTCTTCCAAGAGAATCAGCTTTTGCAAGTAATATTAAATCATTTGGATGTATTGCATCATCCCATAATTTCATCATTGATTTCTTTTTTGAAGTATTATACATTTGATTTGGTTTCATATGAAGCTTAACTAAATTTAATACTTCTTTTTTTAGACTTATTTTATTTGTAAGTCTATTTAAAAATTTATGTGCCAAATTAACACTTTCAACTTCATGACCATATGCAGTAAGCTTACCTTTTCTTAATTTTGTAGTAGAGATTTTTCCAAAATCGTGACATAGTGCAGCTAACATAAATGACAATTTATTTTCAGCTTCATCTTTTAATTTTGCCGCTTCATCTAAAACCATCATACTATGTGTAAATACATCGCCTTCTGGATGATGTATCTTTGATTGTTCTATTCCAATTAAGTCTTCTACTTCTTTAAACCAAAATGACAGTTGTTTCATCTCTTTTAAAGAAGTAAAAAATATTGATGGCTCTGTTGATTTTAACAATGCTTTTTTTAACTCTTCAAATACCCTTTCAAAGGCAAGAGATGACACATCCATACTTGAACAAAGTTTTATAGTTTCTTTATCAATTTCAAATTTAAATCTAGATGCAAATTGCGCAGCTCTAAATACTCTAAGAGGATCTTCACAAAATGAAATATCATTTATATGCTTTAGTTTTTTATTTTTTAAGTCTTCTATTCCACAAAATGGGTCTATAATCTCTCCAGTAAGTACATCTTTCATCATAGAGTTTATAGTAAAGTCTCTTCTTATTGCAGCTTGTTCATATCCTATAAACGGGTCTACATATATTTCAAAATCTCTATGACCTCTTCCATTAGATATTTCTTTTCTCGGCATAGCTATATCTATATCATATCCTTTTAAATTAAAAACACCAAAAGAAGCTCCAATTTTTTGGACATTTCCCAGAGATTCAAGTATATCTACTAAACAATCTACATCTATACCATGTACTTCTATGTCTATATCTTTTGTTTCTATTTTTAATAGTTCGTCTCGTACATAACCTCCAACGAAAAACGTTCTACCGCCTTTTTCTGAAACTTTTTTTGCTATTTTTGTAGCCATATCCATATTTTTATTCACAATAAATATCACCTCTCTTTAATTATATTTTTACGATAATTTCAATTTATATATTATTTGAATATATTTATTTGTATATTTTTAAATATATTTACTTATAAGTAAAAAGATAATTCAATTTAATTTGAGCAAACTTTTTCTTTATTATCATTAATATACTATTACTATTTTAAAATTTCAATTAAAACGTAACTTTTTATAAGTTTAACTTAAGAAAAAGCGCTACAAAAGTAAATTTGCAGCGCTTTTATATGTAAGTTTATTTTAATTTATAAAATATAAAGATATTATATATTATAAACTTTTTAATTAAATTTAAATCTTATATTAATTCTACTAACTAAAATTATATATCATACTATATTCTAGCTTAAGAATGCTTCTACAATAACTGCTTCAGCTTGTTCTTCGTCAAGGCCGAAGGTCTCTAATTTAAGCAATTGTTCATTATTTATTCTACCTATAGCAGCTTCATGGATTATAGCAGCATCTGTATGGTTTGCTTGTATCTCTGGAATAGAAGCTACTCTTGCATTATCCATTATTATAGAATCACATTGTATATGAGCTTTACACTTTTCATTTCCAACTGCTATTGGATGGAATGATTGTGTAGAATCGTTTTTGGCAACTGAACGAGATACTATCTGTAGTGTTGAGTTTTTACCATTTAAATTAGCAGTTATATTAGATGTAGCATGTTGGTTGTCATGCGTCATTAATTTTTCTGTAATCACAAGCTTAGAGTCTTTACCTACATTTGCTTCAGTTTCTCTAATAGTAGAAGTAACTCCTTTTATTTGAGTCATTTCCATTTCACAATATGATCCTTCTTCCATATGAACTATAGTTGTAGGATTTAGTATTCTATCTCCAGTACCTTCGCCTTCGCCATAGTGTTTTTCTATATATTTTACTTTAGCATTTTTTCCTATATAAAAAGTATGGATACCATCGTGTTCAGAAGTTGCACTTCCGCAGTTGTGTATACCACAACCAGCGACTATATCAACTTCGGCACCTTCTCCTATAAAGAAATCATTATATACTAAATCGTTTAAACCAGTTTCAGTTAATACAACAGGTATATGAACTTGTTCTCCCTTTGTATGAGGTTTTACAATTATATCTATACCAGGTTTATCTTCTTTTGTTTTTATTTCTATATTTTCTGTAGAGTGACGCATAACTCCTACGCCATCTTTTCTAAGGTTAAATGCTCCTTCAGGTTCCCCTGTAATATCGGCTATTGTCTTTAATAAATTTTCTAGCATACTATTTTTCATGTGTTAAAGCAACCTCCTTTATGGGACAACCACAATCAGTTGGTCCAGCTTGAATAAGTGGCATAATTTGTTCTTTAGGCCCTTTATTTTTAATTTTACCATTTGCAATTATCATAATTTCATCAGCCAAGTCTATTACTCTTTCTTGATGTGAAATTATAATAACAGTTTGTTCCTTGTTTTCTTTGAATTTTTGGAAGCTGTTAACAAGCATTGAAAAACTCCATAAATCTATTCCTGCTTCTGGCTCATCATATATAGCCAGTTTAGGATTTCTAGCCATTAGCGAAGCTATTTCTATTCTTTTTAATTCCCCACCAGATAAAGATGCATCGACATCTCTTTTTAAATACTCTTTAGAACAAAGACCTACGTTAGTAAGGTATTCGCAACAAGCGTCATTACTTAATTTATTTCCAGAAGCTAAATTAAGAAGCTTTTTAACTGTAACGCCTTTAAATCTTGGAGGTTGCTGAAATGCATAACCTATTCCGATTCTTGCACGTTCTGTTATACTAAGGTTTGTGACGTCTTGTCCATCAAATAATATTTGTCCAGATGTTGGTTTTTCTATTCCCATTATTATTTTAGCTAATGTTGATTTACCGCCGCCGTTAGGCCCTGTTATAATTAATATCTTACCTTTTTCAATTGTAAAGTTTATATTATCTAAAATAGTAATTTCACCTTTGCCATCTAAATTGTCTACTTTAAATGTAATATTTTTTAATTCAAGCATAACAAATTCCTTTCTATTTCTATATTTCAAATAAAATACTCAAAATTTAAGTATTTAAAATTATGAGCGCTTAAAGATAAGCACTCATAATTCTCCCCATGTTTTTAAGTTTATACAATTATATCTATTTTTTCTACATGTTTTAATGATATTTTTAACTTTTTAAATTGAAATTTGTTTTTATTTTCCTGCAACAGATAGACCACTTGCTATTACTGTTGGGCTACCAACTGAGCTAAGTGGGAATTTTAGATCATCTCCGACTTCTTCTATATCTTTAAGAAGTTTAAAGAAGTTACCTGCTACAGTTATTTGATCTACTGGATATTCCTTTTTACCGTCTTTTATGTAGAATCCTTTTGCAGCTAATGAGAAATCCCCTGTTATAGCGTTAGCTCCAGAGTGAAGCCCTGCAAAGTCAGTTATTAAAAGCCCTTCACCTATGTTTTCTAATATTTCATCAAAAGATAAATTTCCTTTTTCTATATAGAAATTGCTAGGAGAAACAGCTACAGAAGTTGCATAAGAAGACTTAAATCCATTACCAGTACTTTTTGTATTTGCTTTATTAGCCGTTTTTAAGTTGTGAAGTAATGTTGTAAGTTTTCCATTAGATACAATTTCTTTTTTAAATGTAGCTACACCTTCATCATCAAAAGGTGCTGAAGATAATCCATTATCTAAAAGAGGATTGTCTATTATTGTTACTTTTTCTGAAGCTATCATAGTATTTTCTTTATCTTTTAGTAAAGAAAGTCCTTTTTGAGTAGCATCTGCGCTAAATACTCCACAAAAAGCACTAAGTAGCGATACCATAGCTTCGTTATATAGAGCTATCTTGTAGTTTCCTGTTTTTATAACATTTGAGTTTATTTTTGATAATGCTTCATCAACGCCCATTTTAGCTATTTCTTTGGGATCTATTTGATTTATATTTGTTGCTATTTTGTATCCTGTTCCATCTTGCTTTTCGCCATCTATCTCTACTATAGGTATTATATATGCATAAAGTATATTTTCTTTATTTTTTAAGTTAAGTCCTTTTGTATTTGATATTTGGACTTCACCTTTAGAGTAGGTAATCTTACAACCTCCTATATTTACGACATTTGGGTTGTAGTTTTTGCATTCTTCTTCCATTTTAAGACCTAAGTCGATTAAATCTTTTGGATCTATATTATCTAAATCTTCATAATAGCAAATTACTTTTTCGTATTTTTCATCGCCTTTATATATAAATTGAGTATCTTCATTTTCTATAAGTAAGGCTGCATTTTTAGCAGTAGTTATAAGCATATCTACTGAAGTTTCATCTAGTATTCTAGTATGAGAATACCCTATTTTACCGTTTATTATACCTCTAAATGATAAACCAAAACTTTTGTCTAGATTATAACTTTCTACTTCTTGTTGATAAATAGATATTTCTAAAGACTCTGAATTAGTCACATATATTTCACTATTTTCAAAACCAGCTTCTTTTGCTTTTTCAAATAATATTTCTTTAAATGTATTTAAATTCATAATAGTTACTCCCTTCCGCCAACAGTTATATTTTTAACTCTAATCATAGGCTGACCTACATTTACAGGTATACTTCCTGATTTAGAGCCACACATTCCTTCAGCTTGAGCAACATTATCAGATACCATATCTATTTCCATTAAAACTTCACTACCTTTACCTATAAGTGAAGCTCCTCTAACTGGTTCTGTTATTTCACCATTTTTAACTAAATATCCTTCATTTACAGCAAAGTTAAATTCTCCTGTAACTGGATTTACAGAACCACCACCTAGTTTTTTAGCATATAGTCCATCATCTATTGATTTTATGATATCTTCTACTTTGTCATCACCAGGAGCTATATATGTATTAGTCATTCTTGAAGTCGGCTCATATTTATAACTTTCACGTCTAGAGTTTCCAGTTACTTCTGTATTCATTCTTCTAGCATTTAATTTATCAACCATATATGATTTTAAGATACCATTTTCTATAAGTACATTTCTTCTAGTAGGTGTCCCTTCGTCATCTATATTTGATGAGCCCCAGTGATTTTTCATAGTACCGTCATCTATTGCAGTTAATTTTGTAGATGCTATTTGTTCTCCTAATTTATCACAAAATACTGAGTTTCCTTTTGCAACTGCTGTTGCTTCTAATGCATGGCCGCAGGCCTCGTGGAAGATTACGCCTCCAAATCCATTGTCTATTGCCACTGTCATTTGGCCGGCAGGACAGTTTTTAGCACTTAACATTATATGGGCAGTCTTTGCTGCTTCTCTACCATGATATTCAGGATCCACTTCGTCTTTAAACATTTCAAATCCCATAAGTCTACCTGGATTTTGGCTACCTGTTTGGTTCTCATTTTCATTAGAAGCAATTGCATTTACCATAAGTCTAGTTCTAATTCTAGTGTCTTCAGTATATAATCCTTCCGTATTGGCAATTAATATATTTTGCTCTTTATCCATATATCCAACACTTACTTTTGATATATCAGTGTGGTAATTTTTTGCACTTTTATATGCACTTTTCATAACTTTTATTTTTTCTTTACAATCTACACTACTTGGATTTATTTTTATTGGGTGTAAATTTTTAAAAGTCATATGATTATTTAAGATAATCGATTTTCCTTCTTCTATTTTGCCTAATGCAAGTGCTGCTTTATAAGCAGTATCTAAAAGAGATGATAAGCTATTGTCATTTGTATAAGCATAAACACTTTTTAGCCCTTTGAATATTCTTATACCAATACCATAATCTCTTCCACCTAATATATTTTCTACTTTATCATCTAATACAGAAATACTATTAGTTATACTATCTTCTTCAAATATTTCTGCAAAATCAGCTCCTGTAATTAAACATTTTTCTAGTACTTTAGTCGCTATTTCTTTTGAAATCATATTTCCCCTCCTACCATGTAAATTTATTTTTATGTGCATACAATTTCACACAAAGTTTTAGTAGTTAATTAGTAATTATATTGTTTTAATAAAGAATCAATTGAAACTTTAGATAAGGTGTCTTTAATACAGCTCATAACTTTCTCAAAGGGTGTTACTAATAATTCTGGTAAATCCGATATGATCGGATTATTTATTTGTAAATCATCACTACAGAATATATTTTTTATATTTACTTCATCTGTTATTTTATAGACATCCCATAAAGTTATATCTTTTACATCTTTTTTTAATTTTATACTAGATGTAGAAGGAACTTTTATAAGAAAATCATTTCTACATAGAAGATTTAATATATTTTTTATAACTATAGGATTACATTTTAATTCGTTAGATATATAGTCGCATGTTAACCCTTTTTCATCTCCATACACAGCGATAAATAATATCGTGTGTACTGATAGTTGAAAACGTCTACTAACTTTCATTTTTATCACCTCATGGTAATTTTAGCACACTTAATGTAGTTATTCAAATAACAAAAATGTTATCGTTTTCTAGGTTATTTGCATCAAAAAAGATACAAAAATAAAAGTTGCTTTTTGTATAAAAACGAATTACCCTATACCTATAGGGGTATATGTACCCTATATATTTTTAAATATTTCATACCCCTAGGGGTATGAAGAGGAGGTTATTATGAGATTATTCAAATCAGAAACAACTAAAACTATTACTTTTATTGTTATTTCTTCAATATGTTTACTTTTAAGTTTAGTAAACAGTATAAATAACTATTTACATTTTAATTTATCATGGGTCGCTATATTACTTTGCGGTTTACCAATCATCAAAGAAGCTTGTATATCTTTATATAAAGAATTCGATATTAAAGCCGATGTATTAGTTTCTTTAGCGCTTATCGCATCTGTTATTATAGGTGAAACTTTTGCAGCTGGAGAAATCGCAGTTATAATGACTATCGGTGCCCTTCTTGAAGATTTAACTGTTCAAAAGGCACAATCAGGAATAGAGAGTTTAATAAAATTAACGCCTCAAAAAGCTAGAGTTATAAGAAATAAACAAGAAGTTATGATTGATGAAGATGATATCCAAATAGGCGATATAATAAGAGTTATTGCAGGTGAAATCATTCCAGCAGATGGTATTATTATAAAGGGCGAAGCCTCTATAGATGAATCTATAATGAATGGTGAATCTCTTCCTGTAGATAAAACTGTCGGAGACGATGTATTAAGCTGAACAATAAATCAATATTCTACTTTTGATATGAGAGCTAGCAAAACTTCGAGCGATAGCTCACTTAAGAGAATGATAAGATTAGTAAAAGAAGCTGATGCAGATAAAGCACCTATAGTTAGTTTGACAGATAGATGGGCAACTTGGATTGTAGTTATAGCCTTAGTCTCTTCTGTTGCTACTTATTTATTTACTCATGAAATACTTAGATCTGTAACTATATTAGTTGTATTTTGTCCTTGTGCTTTAGTTTTAGCTACTCCAACAGCTATTATGGCTGGAATAGGAAATGCCACTAAATACGGTATGCTTATAAAAGGTGGAGATATAATTGAAAGATTATCAAAAGTTAAAAATATAGCTTTTGATAAGACTGGAACATTGACTTATGGCAAATTATCAATAGTAGATTATAAAAGTTTTAGTTCTGAATATAGTGACGAAGAATTTATAAAAATATTAGCATCTGTAGAAGCTTATTCAGAACATCCACTTGGAAAGGCTATAACTTCATATTATAAAGAAAAAAACGACAATCAATTATTAGAAGTTGAAGATTTTACAGTACATCCCGGAAAAGGTATAACTGCAGTTTTAAATTCTAAAAATATATTAGTCGGTAATTTAAAAATAATGAAAGATAAAAATATAAATATTAATAATAAAGATATAATTAAAATATCACAAGACTTCTTTAAAAAAGGTTGTACAGTAATTTACTTATCAATAGAAAATAAATTAATAGGATATGTAGCATTATCTGATATTTTAAGACTAGAAAGCAAATCAATAATAAATTATATAAAATCACAAAATATAAATCCAATAATACTTACTGGAGATAATGAAGCTAGTGCATCAAATATAGCTAATAAAGTCTTTATAGATAATGTATATTCTAGTTTACTTCCAGAAGATAAGATGAAAATAATTAAAGAATTAGAAAGTAAAAATTCTCCTACTTGTATGATTGGCGATGGTGTAAATGATGCACTAGCTTTAAAATATTCAAGTGTTGGGATATCTATGGGTGCTATCGGCAGTGATATAGCTATAGAAGCTTCAGATATAGCTCTTGTAAGCGACGATATAAAAAATATACCATATTTACTTTATCTATCTAAAAAAACTATGAAGACTATAAAACTAAATGTAACATTTTCATTAGTATTAAACTTTGTAGCTATAATACTTGCTATGGCGGGAGTATTAAATCCAGTAGTCGGAGCACTTGTTCATAATTTAGGTTCAGTATTCGTTATAATAAATTCAGCTAAACTATTCAAGACTAAAAATAATATCGATTTGAATAATAAAACTATATACAAGTTTACAAATACTAATATAAAAGCTCTTGATATGTAGATTTGTATTTATTTCATATGCTATTTTGGAATTGCAGGTTAGTTGATTTTTCAAACAATTAGTATTATCATATAATAATAGCAATCTAATAATGGGAGGAATTAATATGCGCCAATGTATGGATATACCAAATATTCAACTTAGAATAAAAAAAATCCAAGGTCAACTCAATGCAATATCTAAAATGGTGGAAGAAGATGTTCCCTGTGAAGATATATTAATCCAAATAAACGCAGCAAAAAGCGCTATGCATAAAGTAGGAAAAGTGGTATTAGAAGGACATATACATCACTGTGTTAAAGACGGAATTGAACACGGAGATATAGAAAAAACAATAGAAGATTTTTCAAAAGCTATAGACTATTTTACTAGAATGGGGTAATTATATAAAGTACATAAAAAGCGATAAATATTTGATATATAATCAAGTTTTTATCGCTTTTTATAATTTAATTTCATATTTTATATGTTTATAAAGTTTATGTATATTTATAAAGTAAAAATATTCATTCTATTCCATTTTGTTATATTACAAAACCACCATTAGAGCTTATCACTTGTCCTGTAATAAAATCGCCTTGTTCTGCTAAAAATAGCGCGCATTTAGCTATATCTTCAGGCTGACCAATTCTCATAAGAGGAGTTTCGTATTTTAACATTTCCATAGTATCTTCACTTAAATCTTTTACCATATCTGTATTTATTACACCTGGTGCAATTGCATTTACATTTATATTTGAAGGCCCTAATTCTTTTGCAAGGGCTTTTGTAAGACCAATCATTCCAGCTTTTGAAGCAGAATAGTCTACTTCTGAAGATCCACCAACAAGCCCCCACATAGAAGATATGTTAATTATGTGACCACTACAATTTGGAAGCATGTATTGTAGTACTTTTTTTGTAACATAAAATACTGAATTTAAGTTTGTAGATATAACTTCATTCCACTGTTCATAAGATATATCTGTAAATAGACAAGGCTTACTTATACCAGCATTATTTATTAAAACATCGATATTTTCAAATTGACCTATAGTATAATTCACAAGTGCATTTGCTTCTTCTATCTTAGATACATCTGCCTTAAACATTCTAACACTTAGACCTTCTTGTGTTAACATATCATAAAGTTCTTTCGCCTTATCTTCTGATTTATTGTAATTTATAACTACATTATAGTTATTTCTAGCAAATAAGATCGCTATAGCTCGTCCTATACCTCTAGACGAACCTGTTATTAAAACTGTTTTTTTACTTTTCATATTTATACCTCATTATATTTTTTCTTTTTATGTGTTTTATTTTCCTTTTATTAAATCTACATTCATTTTTACAATTAGCGCAACCTAAGTTTAAGTTGGATATATCTAAAAATCTCTCAGGATGTTTTTTAAGTTGATACTCCCATAAAAATAGACTTATAATCGAAAGTACTATTAAAGAATATGTATATATATTTGGGATTAATATAAATGGTGTAAAGTACATAATATGATCCCAATTATAAATTCTACACACATTACAGCATTTATTTTTCATAAAGAATACCTGAAATGGACACCATATATTTACACAAATCATATCACACCAATAATAAAATAAAAATAGCATAATTACCCATGATTTGTTTAAATCTAATTTAAAATATATATAAAATAATATTGAGTTTAAACAAATCCACGCTAAAAGCACGTTAAATGCATTTTTATTGTTAATAACTGTTTGTATACTAACTGCATTTTTATCATAGTTGTTTTTTTCTTTGTAGTGCTTTAAAAATAATTTACCGTTGTAAGTTGTTTTATTTTTACATGGAATAATTACTTTCAAAACATCATTTATCAAATATAGCCAACATATATGATAAATTTTTATGCCAAATATAAGATTGTAATTTAATATATTATATAAGTTGTTTGGATTATATATAAATACAATTAATGCTGAAAAAAATAATATAGTTCTGAGAATAAAGTTTATTCTAGATTTTTTATTCAATCTTCTTACCTCCTATATTATTTATTTAAATATTGTTTTAAATATTATAACATATAGATAATTATCTTATACTATAATATTAGAACAAAAAAATAAAGGGTTCAATTTATCCCCCTTTATTTTTTTAAGATTATTGACCTTGATGATATTTTCCTAAAAAGGCTCTAGTACGTTCATTTTTAGAATTAAATAATTCTTCTGGCGTACAATTTTCAACTATTACACCGTTATCCATAAATATCATTCTATCTGATATATCTCTAGCAAAAGACATCTCATGAGTAACTATTACCATAGTCATATTCATCTCAGCAAGTGAGCGTATAACTTTTAAAACTTCTCCTGTAAGTTCTGGATCAAGTGCTGATGTAGGTTCATCAAAGAAAAGAATTACTGGCTTTAGTGCAAGAGCTCTGGCTATTGCGACCCTTTGTGCCTGCCCTCCTGATAGTTGATGAGGGTATGCATCTTTTCTACTTTCAAGACCTAGCTTTTGTAATAGTTCCATTGCCTCTTTTTCTGCTATATCTTTAGGTATTTTTTTAACTCTTATAGGTGCTTGAGTTATATTTTTTAATACATTAAAATGTGGAAATAAGTTAAAGTTTTGAAATACAAGTCCTGTTTTTAATCTTATCTCGTTTAATACATCATTACTTGCATATTCTACTTTGCCATTATGTGTAGATACCATAACTTCTCCATCTACAGTAATTTTCCCGGAATCTATAGTTTCTAATCTATTTATACATCTAAGTAATGTAGATTTACCAGAACCAGAAGATCCTATTATAGAAACTATTTCTCCATGGTTTACTTCCATAGATATATCTTTTAGAACTTGTAAGTCTCCAAAGTTCTTCTCTAAATTTTCAACTGATAAAATTTTCATTTTTAGCCTCCTATTCATAGTAATCTAATTTCTTTTCTAAGTAGAAACAGAATCTTTCAACTACAGTATTCATAATTAGATAAAAAATACCAGCTACTATTAATGGTACTGTAGAAAATTGAGATGACATTGTAGCCCCTGCAAGTTTGAATATTTCTGCAACACCGATTACTTGAGCCAAAGCAGTATCTTTTACTAATGTCATAAGTTCATTACTCATAGGTGGTATTATTCTTTTTACAACTTGAGGTAAAATTATCTTAAAGAATGTTTCACTTTTTCCAAAGCCTAATACTGTTGCTGCCTCATATTGACCAACAGGTATAGATTCTATACCACTTCTATATATTTCAGCAATATAAGCACTATAATTTAATGTAAATGCCAGTATTGCTGCCCAAAATCTCGGTAAAGTTGTACCGAATATATAGTATGGTGCAAAATAGAAAAACATCAATTGAAGTATAAGAGGTGTTCCCCTCATAATAAGTAAAAATACTTGTATAGGTATTCTTATAATAGCGAATTTTGACATTCTACCAAAAGCTACAAACATGCCAAGTATTGATGAGAATATTATTGTTAAAAAGAATATTTCTAAAGTAACAATTGAACTTGGCAACATATTTTTGACTAAATTAATTATGCTTTCAAAATCCAATTTAATCCCCCCTGTCTAAAATTTATAAAGTCTTATATCTTAAAAAAGGCGCCAATTTTAAAGTCTTAGACTTATAAATTTGACACCTTTTAAAATATACTTTAGTCTGAAATTTTAAATTAACTATTTATCTTTACCGATTGTAGTTAAATCTTCACCAAACCATTTTTTACTTATTTTTGCTAATGTACCGTCTTTTTGCATTTCTTTTAAAGTATCTTCAACTTTTTTACATAAAGCGTTGTCGCCTTTTCTAAAACCAACACCCATTTCTTCGTCTAATATAGTAGTGTCTTCTATAATGCTGTATTTTCCTGGGTCTTTTGTCATATAGTAACGAGCAACTACTGTATCCATAGCAACTGCATCAGAACCGCCAACTTCTAAGTCCATTAATGCTTTTACATTGTCTTCAACACCTATAAATTCTTTAAAAGAATCTTTTAAATTAGTATCTTTGTCTATAGTAGCATATGCAGTTGATCCGCTTTGTGCTGCTACTACCTTACCTTTTAAATCAGCCTCAGTTTTTATTCCTGAATCAGCTAATACTACAAATATTTGTGGATTTGACATATAAGGTTCTGTAAAAGTTAGTACTTTTTCTCTTTCAGGAGTTATTCCAAAACCATTCCATATACAGTCTATATTTTTAGATGATAATTCTTGTTCTTTACTTTCCCAGCTTACAGGTTGGAATTTTGCTTTGATGCCCATTCTCTTACATGTTTCTTTAGCTAAATCGACATCAAATCCCACAATCTTATTGTCTTTATCTCTATAACCCATTGGAGGGAAAGAATCATCTAATCCTACAATTAATTCACCTTTGTCCATTACATACTGTAGTGAATCATCATTTGAAGAACTGCTAGAATCTGACGATGAACATCCGCCTAAAAGTGTACTAAACCCCATCACAAGAGCTAATGCTATAGCTGATAATTTTTTCATAATACTACCCCCTATGAATATATTAAATTTTAAAAATTACTGCTTGAAGGAATAGTAGCACATTTCGATATGTAAGTCAATATTTTCCAGTTGCATTTCGAACTATATTGTAGTTTTAAATTTAAAGATTCGTTTTTAAACTATATACAACAAATTTCTCTTTATCATCATTTTTATATAGGTCTTTTAAAATGATTTCTTTTTCTAATATAAATGGTGTTCTATATTCTAAAAATTGAATATAATCATCACTTGGATAATAAATTATTAGATCCATATCCCTAGGATTTTCTTCATAAGATATTAATATATTTTCAATTACTTTCATAAAGATTTGGACTGAAAATGGATTGAAGAAATAAAACTTGTTGTCATTTTTTTCAATTGTGTAATTTTGAGATAAATTACAGTAAAAGTTTATTTTATCTTCCATTTTTTTATGATATTGAATATATTTTGATTTATTTAGTAGAGATTCGTTATAATATATTTCATTCATTTCAACTCCAGTTGTATAACATTTGAAAAAGTGATTAATATAAAATACAATTCTTCCCTTTCCAGAGCCAAAGTCTACTATATGATCATCTTCTTCTAAATTGTATTCGTTAAATAGTGTGTCTAGTGCTTCATATAATGTTGGTTGGTATGGGTGATTGTGTGGTGAAGTCTTGTTCCAGTTTTCGTTTCCTGCTGTGTTTATATTTAATAATTTTTCATAGTAATTTTCGTTCATATTTTTTCTTCCTTATTTTATTTTTTATATGTTTATATTAACATATTTTTGTTTTTTCTTGAATTTTTTGTTGATTTTTATTTGTTAATATAATTATTATTTCCTACTAGGTATTATTGTTCATTATTAAGAATTTGTAATTTAAAGTATTAATATTATTAAAACATTTATTTTTTTGCATAAAAAAGACTTCTGCTTTGATAATTACTATCTCTACAGAAGTTTATTTTACTACCAATTTATCTCCAACCCTACATGAGCATCTTTTATATTTAAATACTTAAACATTTCTGCCTTAACATAAAATTTTGTACAATGACATGGATAAAGTTCTTTTATATTGTTTACTTTAAAATAATCTATTGTTTTATAAAGTTGATTATTTATTTCTTGAAGATGAGTCCCTCCTATTATCCCAAGCACATTATCTTTTTTTGAAACTTTTTTAGCATATTCGATTATATTGCAAATTCCGCTGTGTGAGCATCCAGTAATTATATATATTCCATCACTTGTGTCGTATAATAAAGCCGAATCGTCCATAATATAGTCATCTTTATACTCACCATCTATTTCAATTTCGCCCATTAGCTTTCTATTTTCAAAATCCACAGTATATGGAATTTGTCCTAAGTAAGTTATATTTTTGCTTACTTTAACAGGTTTATCACTAAAATTTACATTTGCAAGTTTTATTATTTCATCTTTTCTATATGGTGCTCCCATATTTGTATTTCCCTTTTTCTTTTTATTAAAAGATAGTGGGTGACAAATTATATTTATTTTATCATCTCTACTTTCTATAAAATCCCTAAGGCCTCCAGCGTGATCATAATGACCATGTGACAATACAACTGTGTCTATATCATCTAAATTTATATCCAGATTTTTTGCATTTTCCATAAATAATCCTGATGCACCAGTATCAAGTAAAAATTTCTTATCCTCATCTTCTATATAATAAGACGCTCCACCTTCACCTTTCAAATTTCTCCCGTTTATTGTGCAATTATCTATTAGTACAACTAATCTCATGATAAATCCCCCCTTTAGCTTTCTTGTAAAGCTATCATTTCTTCTATTAAATAATCGTTTATATAGTGAATCAAAGGTAAGAATACTCGATTTAAATAAGATTGTATTCTCTCATTCACCTTGCATCTTCCTAAGTGGAAATTAAATGCCTCACCGTTTAAACTTTTATTTCTATCTGTCATAACTACTAAGTAGTCGTACATTGCCTTTATATGATCATTTTTATTTATAGGTATTATGACACTTTTATAGCCACAATCTTCTTCTATAAATGATTTTTGCCAGTCTATACTTGAATATTTGACCTTTGAATCTATGTAATCTTTTATTATTTTATTATCATCTATAAATTCCCTAAATTTTATTAAATAGACATTATTGTCGTCTGTAATTGAATTTAACATATCGCTGCTAACTCTTCTAAATTCAAAACTTATCTTTCTTAAATCTTCCATATTCACTTCAAATCCACCCCACAATAAGCACAGTATAATATTGTCTCTTCGTCGGATAATACTTTTTCCTTTGAAGAGCATATATGACATTTATATTCAACTTCTTTTAACTTTTTATCTTTTAATCTATCTACATTCACATTTTTAAGTTTTTTATTGTCCATCTTTATCTTATAAATAGGCTTGTCCTTTTCTATTTGTTTTTCCATACTTGAAAAACTCATATCTAAAGATTTGCTGCTATTTAATCTTGGAGTATGGTTTATATTATAGCTAGACATACCTAAAATATCCCCTTGTTGCGATTTTAAAGGCTTTTTGTTTGTTGTATCGCATAATTTATCATTATTTTTCGTTTTATTGTATTTTTCGTCATTTGAACTCGACTCATTTTTGTCACTTTGAATATCATAATTTTCTTTTCCTACTTTTGTAGCCTTTGATTTAATCTCCCTTGTATAAAAAGTTTTTATCTCCTTTGTTAGGCCACAGTATGGGCAAAAAAGTTCATTATATATTCCTCTTTCTTGAAGATCATATGATGATACTTTAAATTCACTTTTGTAATATGGGCATACAAGTATTATATATCCTTCGTCATCTCCTAATATCTTTATATTTTTGTTAAATATTTTCATAAGACCCCTCCAATAATCTCTATACTTTATTATAGCATTTTATGTCATTAATAATGGGATTTGTATTACTTATGATATTCTATTATTTTAAATAAAAATTAAAGATGTAACTTAAACAAAATTAAGCTACATCTTTAACTACACTTTTATAATACATCTATACGTTGAAAGGTAACCTGTTCTATAACTCCCCAACTTCCTTTTTATTTAGTGGATAATCATATTTCTTTTTTATATTTAATATCTCTAAATCTAATATGCTCCACTTAAATTCTTCATGAAGGATATTAAATTTGGAATTATCATACATATAGCTATATATATAATCTAACATTTTAATATCCTGTTCTGAAACATTTTGGTTTTTACTTAAATCTGATAATCTATATATGGATTTTTTAAAATTCTCTATTAGATTATAACACTGGTCTTCTGTTAAATTATCATTCTCCATATTATCTTTTATTCTTTTTAAATCTTCAATTACATATTGGGCTTCAACCATTATATAACTCTCCCTACCCTCATAGCTTTGTATATTCCCTCTACAAATGGCTTCTTCTATAAATTCTAAATCATTTAAAATATCAATCATATCATGCATTCTTTGATTTATTTCATTACAATTAATATTATCATTATTATACTTTTTATCTATTTTGGCCCAACTTAAAAACTTTTCTGATTCAGACCATGAACTATCTATATCTATCTCACTTATCGATGTATTTACATATTTATTAATCTCCTCTATACTTCTCTGGTCTTTTAACTCACTTATAAATACATTATATTTATTACCATAATCAGATATAGTTTTATATGCTAATATAATTGCTATATATGGCTTATTAGAATTTATTAGGTCCTCCTTGCATGACTTAATCATGTACTGGTCTATATCTTTATTTGATTTATCTGGATAAATGATGTCATCTTTTTGCAATCTTTTTACCAAAGTTTTTATATACATCCTATTTCGAATGACTATTCCAGGAAGTGAAGTGTTGGGTTTAATAAGCTGTACTGCATTACGTAATTCAATATTTCCGCTTGATAATTCACATGTGATATATTCTGAAATATTATTAAAATGTTCTTTAATTTTACTGGATTTAACATTGTCATATATATATTTTATATTATCATATACACTTTTTTCATTATTAAAATTTATTGGATTGCTAGATATAATATCTATCAAACGTTCTTCTTGTGTCCTAAATTCAAAAAAATCTTCAGGAGTATTGATACATATATATACATTATTTATAAACTCAATTATTTTTATAGATTTTTCATCAATATCATACGTATGTCTTAATTCATATTCTTCTCTAAATATTGAAGAATATATTAAGTATTTTACTTTTAAACTTTCACTTTTTTTTAGATATGTCTTAAAGTTTTTACTTCTTAATATTTTATCATATTCTTCTTCAAATAAAACTTTTATTAATGTCATAGAAATTATTATTTTAGAAACATCTATATTATCAATCATTTCATTTTTTGATTTATTATCAAATTTATCATATATGTATTTTATATAATGTATTTTATCTTGTATTTCTCTTATTATTCTCTTTAATTTTCTTGGATTTTCAATGCCTCTCGTTAATTCTATTTTAAGAGCTTCAGTCTCAAGTATTTTTTCTTTTATATTTTTAACTTCTTTTTTTTCTTCATCTTTATTTGTAGCTTTTTTATTTGTAGCTTTTAATTCTTGAATACGTTTATTATATTTATACGTTCTACTATCTAAATTATACATGATACATTTAACATTATTATTAATATCTTTAATTATATTATTTAGTTTCGAATCAAAATCACAATCATTCTCTTGCATTTCATCTTTATAAACTATTTTCTCATAATATTGTAATATTTCATCTTTATCAATTCTACTTAATTCAAATCTTTTATTTATAAATTTTTCTAAAAACTCATAAGTTATTTTATTATCTTCATTTTTTACTATTGAATAATCTAGTAAAATTATTGTTTTTATACCATTAAAATTTACTATTTCTTTTATAAATGTAAGTATAGAATATCTAGTTTCATTATTCACTCTATCAAAATCATCAACTACGACTAAAATATTTTTTTTGCTTTTTGATATCAATTTATCTATATCATCTTGTAAATATAGTTTTTTTTCTCTTAAATCTAATTGGTCTATATTAATATTTTTTTTTGATAGATTGTCAATATAAGTGCAACATTTTATGTTTATGTTGCAGCGAAGACCTCTGCAGGTGTTTTATATCCAAG
>NZ_JBCLNH010000020.1:0-77033 GCF_039062665.1 Clostridium sp. 2218st1_F5_2218SCRN_220325
TGTAACATGAACATAAACTTATGAGCTATTTTTTTATCCATTTTTAAGTGTTGCACTTAATATGATAATTCATCATAAGAAAAAACCATGCGAATAGCATCATAAAATAACCATCCACCTATTACAATCCCTTACTTTTCATGTAAATTTCTAAATAAATGTATATATTTTTAATACAAGATAATAATTAAAATATGAACGGAAAATAAATTCAATCTCCCCCATTTTATAGCTATAGTCCCCCAACTATAGCTTTTTTTATTGCCTTTATTTTTCATTAATTAAAATCATCAAAAATCTTAATCAACTATATTTTAGGACATTGAAATTAAAACAACTTACACTTTAATTAATCAAATATATAGGAGGTAAAAAACATGCAAAACAGAGAATTAGCTATAGAAGTAACAGAAATTAAAAATCCATCATCTTTAAGAATAAAGTTTGATTGTGGTTTGGGGGATAATGGAAGGTCTGTAATAAAATCAAGAACTTACTCAAGCTTAAAGCATGATGCAAAACCTTTAGACGTTCTTAACGTTGCAAAAGCAATAGCATCACTTCAAAAGCACTCAGTTTTAGATATCGCAAAGCAAGATAACACAAGCTTAAATTAAAAAATTATAATTAGGAGGAATTTAATATGAATACAGAAGTAAAATTATTAATGACATTCATGACTCAGTTTGGAAGAAAAGTAAGTCTATTCGTAACAGATCCAAGAGAAGATATAACAGAATCAGAAATAAAAGCTGTTATGGACTTAATAATTGAAAAAAATATATTTGCACCAAGTGGTGAGGATATAGTTACTGCAAAAGATGCAAAAGTAGTTCAAACAGAAACTACAGAGTTTGATTTAGTAGTTTCGTAACTCATGAAACATTAGAAACGCCCTTCTAAGCTCATGAGGGGCTTTCTAGGAAGTTTTAATATTATTTGGAGGAATAATCAATGGAACTAGATTTAATGCAATTAGTAGCTAATTTAGGCTTTCCTGCAATCGTGACAATGTATCTATTGGTCCGAATTGAAGGGAAACTAGAAAATTTGAGTATCGGTATTAATTCTTTGAACTCAAACATAAGTGAATTAAATAATAAAATGTAGAATAGCTACACATCTCAATATAAATTAGGTGTGTAGCTCCTTTACTTTAAACACTTTTCTTATGCCTGTTTATTATAGCTCTTATGTAACTTTCAGACATATTGTATTTACCTGCTAATTCCTTATGATTAAATCCATTGTACTGAGATATAATTTCTCTATCTCTAGCTTCTTTATATACCATCTTTTCAGTAGGAAAGTATACTGATGTTCCCCCAAATTCTTTAAATAAAGCCTTTATTTTGTCTATACCAAGCTCTATAGCTATATTTTCAAATTGTGGAGGTAAATCACTTATTTTTAAATCCATAAAATATCCTCCTATAACCTTATTATCTTAAATTAATAAACTACTTTATATGGATATTCTGCAAATATTATATTTTACCTACTAAAAAACAATTATTTTTATCAAACGTAATGCCTATTCTGTTTTTCTTCTACCCTTTAACTTATTTTTATTATTATATATCTCTATATTTTTTTCTTTAATTTTCACATCTTCTAGTAAAGTTATAAGTAAATTTTCAAATAACTTGGACATAGTAATATTTAAATCTATAACAACAGTTTTCAACTTATCAACTATCTCTTTATCTAAAGTTACACCTACTTGTTCTTTACTTTTCTTTTTTATTTCTTTTTAATTTTATCAAAAATAATATATCCCCAGAAAGAAACTACACCTGATAAAAATATTACTGAAATCATAATAGAATTAATGTATGTCATTTCTACTGAATCAACTCCAATTCCACTGAATAAAGAAGATAAAATATACCCTAATATAATCGTAAATAATCCACATAAAAAATATTTCATTCTAATCACCATCCTTTATTTATAACATATAAGAGGATTTGGACCTATATTTTGAACATTTTTAGAAAAACTAATTCCTCCTCCTAAAGGGAATGAAACTGATGGTGAGATTGATATTGTAGAATGTCCATACTTAACACCTACTCCAACTTGAGATAAATTAACATTTTGTCTATGTAAATAAACTTTTCCAGATCCAGATTTAGCATAAGATAATCCATTATTTCCAATCATCTTAAATGAAAACGATGCACCAGTATTACCAGAGTCATGAATTTTGGCATATATTTTTTTACTAGAAGTTGCACCTGTACTTCCTAATGGTGCATATGAAACATTTAAATAAGAACTACTATGGAAATACGTTTGTTCACCATTAGATACAGCCATTAAATCAGTTCCTCTAAATACGGGAGCACCACTCCACTTAAATGAATAGTTAACAATTAAATTTGTTGCTTTATTTATACTATCATAATAAAAACGTCCACTGCTTCTACTAACTGAACAAGTAGCACTTGCTTTAATCATATGATCTTCCGAACCATTAAAATTCCTAATTGTATCAACTTGATCATTGTTGTATCCTAAAGATATCAACACTTCATCAGATAACTCATTTAAGCTAATAATATGATTATTAAAATCATCTTTATATTGCCTTATCAGTTTAATATCTTCATTTGAATATCCTATCGATTTTAAATTAGAATCACTTTTTTTATTAAGTTCTTGCAATTTAATGAACTCGTTTACAGTTTCAGTTTCTTCATTCTCATAAACATCTTCACTATCTTTAAATACAATTTGACTATTAGGCTCATTTATACTTTGAACATCTTGTGCATTTGCAGTTATCAAAAATATATTAGAATATATTGTTTTTATAATCTATCCTGTGTACATTTCTAAAATAGTATATTTATTTTTACCTATTTTTTTTATATCTACTATTTGATATTTTCCTTTTACCCAATTGTCATTTTTTATTTCACCATTTCCAGTTTCAAATACAGTCACATATCCATCAATTGATTGTAAATCATATGTTATTTCTATTCTGTATTCTTCAGAATTTACATTCTCTAATACATTTATATCCTTAATTTTATACTCTTTAAGAATATTAACTCTTTCATTTTTATCATTTAAATAGTTTTCATAAGTTAACTTTAAGTATTCTTCAAATACAATTCTTGCTATTTCTATTTTATCTTCTTCATTTTTAACTTCTACTATAGGAACGTCAAATCCAGACTCTGTTTTGGTTGTATTCCCTTTATTTATTGAGCATCCTGATATAAAACATATTGCTATTATTACAATTAATAAACTTTTTCTCACTATCACACCTCCCACTTTTTCATAAATATTAATTAATAGTTTACAATATTGCTAAATATAGCAATACTCTCAGAATCAGTCCCCTTATAAGCCTTCACTGTTGAATATATTCTGTAGCTACTTCCTTTTGAAACTGATTTAGTTTTATTAAGTCTACAGGAAATAGTATTACTTGTCTCTGTCCATGATTGTATTGTTTCCCACGAACCATTAACTTTTTTTTGTAACCTTGATGTTATTAATGTCTTACTAATTCCTGGATTAGCAGTCATGCTAGCGCTTACAGTTGCTACACCACCACTTATTTTTAGATTGCTGCTTGCCTTATCGATATGAGTATACCTTGCTTCATTTTGTATTTCTAAATTTGTCTCATATTCATTCGCAAATATTGGAGTAGCTAATAAAATATTAAATGCTAATACTGATACACCTAAACTACTGATTATCTTTCTTTTCATATATAAAAAAAACCCCCTAAATTTCTTTACACTAAGTAAACGAATAATTTATGAGGATTTGTTTCATTTTTTATCAAATTAATTTATATTTTTCGCAATTTTTATTAATTCAGACTTAATATCTAAATATTTGTCTTTATTTATATAGTCTAATTTTAAATCATACAAAGTACTTTCATCTTGCCATATTAAGCGACTTTTATTTTCTTTTTCAATATAATCTGCGTTATAACTGTTTATTTGAGCTTTACTTATTTGTGCATTCTCTGTATCCATGTATAAATTACTATTCTCAATTAGCAAGTAATTTAAAGTTATATAATCTTCTCCATCGGAATAAGTTATCGATATATCATTGTCATACTCTGCTCTATCAATCTCTTCAAAACCATCTGGTAAATAATTAATACTTTTCTTCTCTAAAAAATTTACTTTTTCATTGTCATTTTCATCTATTTTAAATTTATATATCGTAAATTTTTCATAAACATCTTTAACCATATCAAATAACTTCGTTCTTAATGCCTCAACACTCATAGTTACTGCAAATAAACTAATTAAAAATGCTATAAATACTACAGCTACTTTTTTTGTATACAAATATATCTTATTTAAAAATGATCTTCTCTTTTCCTCTTTAATTATTTTTTTTATTTTCTTTTCAAATTCTTTAGGATACTCATAATCAATGTCTTCTTCATCAGGTATTTGTTCTAATATAAAGTTTTCAACATTAGTACAATGCTGAAAAAGTAAATCATCAGTAATTTCATATTTATCCATGTACTTTCTCCATTTCATCTAATATGATTTTCAATTTTTCCTTACCTCTTTTTATTCTAGTTCTTACTGTAGAAGGACTTATATCTAATATTTCTGCAATTTTATTATCATGTAATCCATGAGAGTATTTTAAGAAAAATACTTGTTTGTATCGTTCTGGAAGCTTCAATATAGCAACATCTACTTTATTAGGTAAAATATCAGTATCATATACTTCTTGTTCAAAACCTTTTATTTCATTTTCAATTTTTTGAACTTTATTTTTTTCCATTTGTAGCTTCCTATATATGTCTATTGAAGAGTTCTTTACTATAGTAACGATAAATCCTTTCGTTTTGTTGCTTTTTACATCTTCAATTTTATCAATATTTTTAATTATTTTTAAAAAGCTATTCTGAACTGCATCATGTGAGTAATGCTCATCTTTCAATATGCTATTAGCAACATAATACATAGTTTTTTTATAACTATTAAAGATATCTTCAAACTTTATTTTATCTTCTTCTGTTTCAATTAAACTTAAATATAATAACATACTTTCTCTCTCTCTTCTAATTGTAAATTAATCACAAGCTAACCTAATGCGCTCCATGTTATTTAAATAAATTATCCTATATAAATATATAACTGGAGCTAATACCTTCTTTTCTTCTTTTACCAGTACTTCCTTAGCTCTTCTTTTTTCAAGCCTTTCCAGCTTGACCCTCTGCTCTTAAAATATTTGAGAAACAACTTGAAATAATTGCAAAAACTCCTGAAAAACTTACAATGATTAGATAAGTTTTTGTAAATTTCCAAGTTTCTGGACTGGCTCCAATTAAAACTAATATTTTATCCATAAATACTAGCATAAGTATTGTTAATACAATACCTATTCCTACACAGCTCCACATACAAAATGAACAAACTTTTTTAGAATATTCTTCTTTTCCTTCTCCCAAAGCACGTGCAATTACTGATGTACCTCCAATCCCAAAGATTGAGCCTACAGACATAAATATTAAAAATACTGGTGTTGCTAGTGAAACAGCAGCAACTTGATATGCATCATGTGTTTGACCTATAAAAAATGTATCTGCCAAGTTATAAATCAAAACCATTAACATCGCTATAACTGCTGGTATAGCATTTTGTATACCTCCAATTTTTATTAATAGCATGCGATTAATTAATTTATAGTAAAATGCCTGTTGCTACAGACATTTACTCAATCGTATTTAATACTTTTTTTAAAATACTTATAAACATATCTTCTTCTATATCAGTAAGTCCAACCACTAAATCCTTGTTGGCTTTTTCCATATGCCAATTAGCATCTCTACAACATTCTGCTCCCAATGGTGTCATTTCTACAATTTTGCCATTTTTCTCTTCCCAAGCTAGTATATCATCTACTGTAACAGTAAAATCAGGATTTTGTGATACTTCTTTAGATAAATCAAGGACACATAATGGCATTACCATGTCATCTGGTTTAAAAGTATCCAAACTTCTTTTCCCTTTAACAAAATGAACAGGTGCATCAACATGTGTTCCATATTGGCTCACAATTTCATAAGTATGAGCTCTGAAACCATCCTTTTCAAAATCATAAAGTACAGAAGATTTTACAGACGGAAAACCAAACCAATGTGGTGTTTCTGGACTAACCTCATGGCTTAAATCAACCCACTTGCATGTTTCCTTTAATTTATTAAGATCTTCCCATAAATTTAAATTACTCATTTATATCCCCCCTGATATTGTTTATATTATTTATTATAACGCAACAAAAACCCCCTATATCACAATTATATTTAATATAAGGAGTTTTTAAAATAAATCTTATCTATAATTTTTTATATTGTCTTTTTAATATCATGAAGATGGCAAAGAAAATTAAAGTCGTATATATGCTTATAATTTTAACTGTTTCCACGATTTTTGTACTGACTGTGTCTTTTAATTTTAATCTATAGTATAAAACTTGACCTTTTCCATTTTTTTCTGTTTGACCAGATGTTTCAAAATTAGATGTTCCACCCTTTACTTGATATGTATATACAGGTTCTGAGAATATATTTTCATCATCATAAACATATAATCTATATACACAATTCCATTCATTAGACTTTAATAATTTATCTAATTCTGACTTATATTGATCGGTACTATTTACATCTCTTGAACTAACAAATTTATTGAAAGTTTCTTCAAATCTCTTACTTTCATCTATCCATTTATTATGTTGTGTTTTTTGTTCTATATCCATATTTGATAATACAAATGATATAACGAATATAACTGCTGATAATAAAGTTATTATTTTAGTAAATTTTATTGATTTAGTTATCATTTTATTTCTCCCCTCTAATTTTTTGTTATTCTCCTTAGCATTTTCACATAGTATCTTTAACACATCGTTATCTATGTCAAATTTATTTATAGCCATATCATACGCTTCTTCTTTGCTATGTCCTTGACTTATAAATTCATCTGCCATATCAAGCAGATGACATTTTAGTTCTTCCTTTAATTCAATTACTCCTGCACTCTTATCGTTATTAAATAAATTGCACAAATATTTATCTATTTTATCCATTTTTTAAATTTCCTCCCCTAAAAATGAACCCATTACTTCTTTAATAAAAAACCATTCTTTCTTTTTAGTTTGATAAGTTTCTTTTCCTAAATCAGTCATTTTATAATATTTTCTTCTGCCTCCAGCACTTTCTTCCTGTGACCAGTAAGATTCTATAAATCCTTTTGATTCCATACGTTTAAGTGCTAAATACATTGTTCCTTCTTTTAATTCAAACATATTATTACATTTAGCCTTTACTGTTTTTGCAATCTCATATCCATAACAATCTTTTTCATTTAAGATTGATAAAATTATTGTGTCAATGTGACCTTTTAAAGCTTCTTTATTTAGTTCCATTATTTCACCATCTCTTTATAAAACTTAATACTCTATATTGCAAGGTACTGTTGTTTATATAGTAATACACATTACTATATAATGCAAGGTATTTTTTTTAAAATTTTTATATTCAAACACTAAAAAAGATAGAAATCATAAAAATTCCTATCTTCCTTATCATTATAAATATTTATATTTTTTTAATCTATAAACCAATAACTTTTACTTTTAATAATCTAGCCACTCTTCAGGATTCTCCATCTGATATTGTAAATCCTTCAAAAATAAAGACTTGTGCTAATAAAAAAAGAAGATGAAACACAACCATGTTTCATCTCCTTATTTATCTATTTATTATAGGCTTAAAATTCTTTAAATTTTAGTACCAACCTCTACGTTTCATAGCATCAGCAACTCTCTTAATTGAAGACATGTATGCTGCAGTTCTCATATCTACACCATATTCTTCTTTGATTGCCCATATAGCATCAAAAGCTTTTTTCATTGCTTTTTCTTGTTTAGCTTGGACTTCTTCAAATGACCAAGAGTCTCTTTGTAAGTTTTGTACCCATTCATAGTAAGAAACTGTAACACCACCACTGTTAGCTAATATATCTGGAACTAAAGTTATTCCTTTTTGAGCGAATATTTCGTCAGCACCAGGAGTAGTAGGTCCGTTTGCACCTTCGCAAACTACTTTAGCTTTGACGTCGTTAGCATTTTCAGCAGTTAATTGATTTTCAAGAGCACAAGGTAATAATAAATCAACATCAGCAGTTAAAACATCTTGATCTGTAGCTTCAGCACCAGAGAATCCTTTAACACCTCTAGTTTCAGCTACATAAGCCATTAAGGCTTTCATATCTATACCATCAGGGTTAGCTATAGTACCAGTATAATCGCCAACTATTACTACTTTAGCACCAAATTGTTCGATATACATACCTGCATAGCTACCAACATTACCACAACCTTGTAATGCCACTTTTGCACCATTAATATCGATACCAACTTTTCCTAAAGCCTCTCTAGCCATCATTGCTACACCATATCCAGTAGCTTCTGTTCTAGCTAAAGAACCATAGAAATCAACAGGTTTACCAGTATAAGTACCAGGAGCAAATTCACCAGTTACTTTTGCATGTTCATCAACCATCCAAGACATTATTTCTCCGTTAGTGTTTACATCTGGAGCAGGAACGTCCACTTTTTCTCCTATAAATGGAGCAAGTGCTGCAGCAAATCCTCTAGATATTCTTTCTAATTCACCTTTAGAGTAATCATTAGGATCGATTGCCATACCACCTTTACCTCCACCATATGGTATACCAGTTACACCACATTTGAAAGTCATCCAAGTAGATAAAGCTTTAACTTCGTCCAAAGTTACATTTGGATGGAATCTTAAACCTCCTTTAAATGGTCCGCAAGCGTTGTTGTGTTGAGATCTATATCCAGTGAAAGTTTTTATAGTTCCGTCATCCATTTTTACTGGAAAGTTAAATTCCATAACTCTCATTGGATTTTTAAGTATTTCGTAAACTGCTGGATCAGTTCCTAATTTATCACAAGCATGTTTAACTTGTAACTGTGCGATTTCAAATACATTTAAAGTTTTTTCTGCCATTTTATAAGCCCCCCTAAAATTTTACATAAATTTTTAAATTTTTGGTTTCTCAAATGTTTTTATATTAAATTGTCAATTATTACCATTCATCATAACTAGATTATATCATATTTTTTTTTTATATGTAATTGAATTTTTATTTAATTGATTATTAATTTTATATTTTAAAATTCTTTTATATTGCATTTTTTTATTACTTTTCAAAACTCTTTTTTATGTAGTATTGTTGATATTTCAAATATTTTGCTATTAATATATGAACAAGCCTAAAAAAACTGTTCTTTATATTGAATTTTTATAATTTTCCTTCAATTAAACTTTGACTTTATTTGACACTTAACTATCGACCATAGTAGATATAATCTCTATATTTCTACATTTTTTATATTATGAAAAATATAAATAAAAATTATTTTTTCACTTGTATAAATAATTTTTATTTATATATATCTTTTATAAAAAATCGCTTTAATTTATTATCTATTATTCATGTATTAGGGCTTATTTTAGTCTATTTATATAGTTTAAAATCAAAAAATCCCGTGTGAAAAATCACACAGGATTAATTATCTTCTGCTTTATAAATTATATTTTTAATTAAGCACTTTTGTGAGAACCCATTGATTTAACAACTACATCATGTTCTGAGTATTGTTTTAAGAATGGCAATCTCATTTCTTTTATAAATATTCCTATTACTATAGTTGGTGCCATTGCTGCTACTAAGTAAGCAGATATTTGTGGAATTGATAAACCTAAACCAAAACTTCTAGTCATAAATCCATATATCAAGCAATATGCTAATAAAGTATCTCTGCATACTAAACTTATTTGTAGTTTCTTATGGATTTGTTCTTTTGAATCACTTCTCTTCATTTCACAATATCCTCTTACTAAAGAATCTATAATTAAGCTGAATAAACTAAACATTGCTGCACCAGAAATAGAAACTATCAACGTACTAGCTACTGAATCTGTAGATTTTGTAATTACTAAATATAAATAAAATATAATAAATGATACCACTAAATCTTTAGATATTTTCTTCATATCTTTTACCCCCTTATATCGTCCACTTTAATTTTAATTAGTTTTCTTATCTTTTTAATTACATTATATTCACTGATAAATATTAATTCTATAAGTATCTTAACTAAAAATATAACAATATTAACACAAGGTAAATCTAGTTATATGGGTGTGTGTATCATAATTAAATTTAAATATAATGATAAAATCCCATGTAGAATCTAATAGTTCTACATGGGATTTTAAGCTTTAACTATACTCATATCCAATTGACCAATCCTTCTATATTTTCATCTCATAAAAATTACAGTCAAGAATTAAAAGTCTCTCTTACTACTGATATAATTGCTACAAACATTTCAGCAAGTAAACCGAAAAACCATCCTGCTGCTAATGATGCAACTATCCCTTCCATTATAGTAGTTTCTCCAGCATACATTAAATAGAAAAAGAATATTATAAAAACTATCACAACATCTATAAAGAATCTTTTCATATGGCATTACCTCCTATAAGTCTATCCAATTTTTTGTTCTTTCGTTTAATTGATGTTCTGATTCATTCTTTACTATAATATATGTTTATATTTATTCTTTTTCTACGAAATGACTCATTTTTTGCACACATTTTACAATGTTACATTTTCTTAAAATTTTTTCAAAAAGAAAATACTATACGATATGTCTAACGTATAGTTATTTAGGTCATTTCAATTATATCTATTTTATATTTATATTAAGATATTTTAACTGTTTGCATATTTTAAGTTAACTCAAATTTAACTTATCCCCTATAAGTTAAAAATATTTTTATCTATCTACTATAACATTCCCTTTTTCTTTTTTTCTAAGCTCTTTACTTAGCTCGCATACAACTAGTGTTGGTGCTAATGCTGCAATTACAAATGGTATAGTGTCTATAATTGTTAATTTTGGTCCTCCAAAAGAAACTCTCATTATTCCGTAGCATAATATAAATGTTAGTATACCATCTCTTGCTACTAATCTCATTTTTGCTATTATTTTTAATTCTTTTTCTGAAAGTGATACTCTCGTTCTTAAATCATTTTCATCTATATTTCTTATCGTATCACTCAATAAAGAAAATATACCTGCTGTACCTGATGAAACTATAATACCTTCTGCCATAGAAATATTTATTGCCTTATTAAATACAATATATAAAAGGCTCATTGTAAATAATAGAATGAAATCTCTGCCTATCTTTATCATTTTCCTCCTCCAAATATTAAAATATCCATTTATATAAATTTTTTCTTATATTTTATACATTTATTATATTCACTCTAGAGGTGTTTTTCTATAAGTATATTAACAAAAAAATATAATAATATTAACAGTATAGTATATTTTTACCAGGAAAATATTTTTCCAAAATTTATATTTTTAATAATGCATAAATACTTTCTTCCATGCCGTATAAAATGCTTTATCATCCTGCAATTTTCCATCTAAATCTAAACTTTCATATTAATTTAAATTAACTTGAAAATAACTATTTATATAAAAATGTTAACGTATTTATATCACAATATTAACTTTTTTATATATTTAATTATCTAATATAACAAATTAGAATTATCATTATATAAAAATATAAATGTATATTTTATAATACTTATAAATATACATTTACTTTTTTAAAAATTTAGATATTATTAATATATAGGGGTAATTGATAATATAATTTTTGTTGTCAGCATAATTTTGTTGTTAGCTGAAATTAACACTAAATTCACTATAATATAAGTCAATTCTACAATTTCAATTAAAGGGGGAATCTACATGAAAATATTAATTTTAACTGGGAGTCCTAGGAGTAAAGGGACTACATCATTATTAGCTGATGAATTTGCAAAAGGGGCAAAAGAGGCAGGGCATGAAGTCGTTCGTTTTGATACAGGAATATTAAATATAAGACCATGCATTGGATGCCATCACTGCCAAAAGAATGGGACTAATAAATGCGTATCTGATGATGCAATGACTAGACTTTATCCAGAGATACTATCGGCAGACTTAATCGCCTTTGTAACTCCTGTATATTACTTTGGGATATCTACTCAATTAAAAACGGCAATCGATCGTTTCTTCTCTATAAACAAGAAAATCAGAAAATTCCCTAAAAAGGCAGTATTATTAGCTGCTTGTGGAGATAAACAAGAATGGGCAATGGATCCACTTAAACTTCACTACGAAACTCTTTGCCGCTATTTAAGGTTTGAAGATATGGGACAAGTATTAGCGTATTCTTGCCATGAAAGAGAAGACATGGAAAATAGTAAATACCCTGAAATGGCTAGAGAACTAGGCCGCAGCTTAGTAGAAGATTTAACTTTAGATTATACATTTTAGGTAGGAAAAAAGCTTGTAGAATACTACAAGCTTTTGTTGGATGTTTTATTTTAATTTTTTTGAGAGTGCGTTATTTATTAATCTATATTTTTATATAAATTCTTGCGCTTTGTCATTTGTATTTTTATAATAGCACATATGTTCGATATGCGCAAGTGTTTTTGCGAATGTATGTTCGATTTATTTCTATATAAAAACTGCTGCGAAAAATTGAATTTTTTCTACAGCAGTTTTTCTTGAATTTATATATAATTTATGCAAATATACTTTGACTTTCTATTATATCTTTTAATTCTTCAACCGATAAAATTTTATCCCTCTTCCTATGTATCATTCTATGACAATTTGAACATAAACAAACTAAATCTTCCTCAGGATTTATAATAATTTCTCCATCAAAACTATAAAGAGGTTTAGTATGATGAACTTCTATAAAATCCTTCCCTAACTCTCCATAAACTTCTTCAAAATCAAAATCGCACACCATACATCTAGTTCCATGTATTTGTATAGCTTTTTTTCTATTTTGAGGGCTTCTTTCATACTTTGTTGTATAAATCTTTTTTAGCTTTCCTTCCACTCTATTTTCAATTTCAATTGTTTCAAGTGGATTTATATTCTCATCATTTAATGAATCTATTTTTATAAATTCAACTTTATATGTATCGCTAGATATTTTTGTGAATTTTATTGCTGGATATCCACTTTCTTTTCCCGATTTTAATCTATAATCTTTTAATACTTCATCAAATTCTTTTTTTAGATCAGCTTTCCAAAACATACGTGTTCTTGAAAGCTGAGAACTTTCCATTTCTATATGTGCTTTATATTCATTATTCTTATATATTAAAATAAGTGGTCTTTGCTCGCCATTTTGTATATTTTCAGAATCGAAAAACCATCTTATTTCTATTGGTACTCCCGAACCTCTATGTTGAAAAAATGATTTATCACAGTTTTTTATGGCTGTTATGTCGTTTACTATCTCCCATGAATAAAATTTTCCTGTTTCCCCCATTTGTATCTCCTTGGTTAAATTATTATATATTTTTTATTCTAATAAGATTCTTGAACATATTTAGGCTCTGGTAATTCTTTATCATAATAATATCCCAAATACTTCAAAGTAAGTTCCTCTAAATCCTCTTCACTCATAGCAGGTGCTATTATAACTGGATAGCTTTTATTCATCTCAAATAACACCATTCTTCCATAACGGTTATCTTCTCCAAGATCTTTTCTATTTTTTATTTTAGCTTTAAATATAGGTCCTAAATTTAATCTATCAACTATATTTAACATCTTTATTAAAAATTCTTTGCTTCTAAAGATAGGATATTTTAATATATAGTTATAAAAATCTAAATTATCTACTATTAATCCTATATATCTTTCTCTTTCTAGCTCATCTGTTGTGTAATCTTTTATATATTCTGCTGCTAAAATACATTTATACACATAATTTTCCCAGTCAAATTTTTTAAGAACTACATTGTGGAAATTTTTTATACTATCTTTTATTTGAGGATATTCATTTAATAAATACTCTCTCATTTTTGTGCAGAATAATGAATACCAAAATATTTTGTTCATATGTATATCTCTATCTGTATTTATATAGTATTCAGAGATTATATTTATAGCTTTAGAAAATAATGCTTTCTTTTCTTCATCACTTCCCTTAGCTATATAAATTGGAAAACATGGTGCATCTTCTATATTTATAACATTATCACTAAAATACTCTTCTTTTTGATTTATATTTCCTTCTAAAAAGTCATTATAGAATGATTCACTTTTTATTATTTTTTCATTTAATATTCTAATTTCCATTATATAACCCCCTTACTGCACGAGTAAATTTTTCAATTACGTTATTTCCAATAAGATTTACTACTTCATCAATATTTTCTAAACTAACTTCTTTTACATTTCTACTTTTCATTAATACATATAACTTTTTGTCTAGGTCCTTAGATAGATCATCCCCAATTGAGCTAATATCAACTATGTTGTCTTTTCCATTATTAATTACAAAGTTAATTACAGCTCTACTAAGTCCTTCACGTATATAAGCATTATTTAAATCTCTATTATTTGGAATATCAACAAATTGATAATCTTCACTTTTAAATTTAAGAATAATCGTCTCGTTTGAAAGTTCTATTTCAAATGGCCCTTTTAAATTTTTATCTATCATTTTCTCAAATAATTGTGATGGTTTTTTCATTACACTTAGTGTAATTATATTTGAATATCCTAATATTGAGTTTTTAGGTACTTCTATATTTTCTTTGAAATGTTGATAAAATCCATTTAAGTCTTCATTATTTGAAAATGATATATCTTCTTTTGCTTTTATAAGTAATTGTATTACTGTCTTATCTTTTATAGAAAGTCTTTCTTGAGGTATTGTAACCTCTCTTTCTACATCATCTATTTTGTAAAATTTAGTATCTTTATTTTGAACAACTAGTATCAACTCTGCTTTTTTATTCTCTATTTGAGATTTTATAAAATCAGAACTTATATCATATTTGGGTTCAAAGCAATAATTATCTCCTAGTTCCTTAAAATCTATATTTAGGATAAATTTACTCTTACTATAAGCATTTGATGTATTTGTTAATATTGGATATGGAAAATTAGCATCTTTTTTATAAATCATATTTATACCCCCACATAATAAACAAATTTAAGAGCTTTATTGTAATTATCTTTTAACTCTATTTGTAAATTTGCTATACCGTCTTTTATAGTTACATTTTTTATAAAATTATTTTTTATTTTGGCTCTGTTAGCTTACTTCGTGATAATTAGGATAAAAAAACAACTATACCTTAGAAATTTCAAGTTCTAAGGTATAGTTGTTTAATTTGTTATAAGTAGTTCGTATTATATTAATATTGTGCTTTAACTTCCTTTATAAACTTCGTTCTCTTTACATGATATAAAATTAAGTCAATAATCAAATATATAACTATCATTATTATCATCATTTTCAAATCTTTTATTTCAAATAAAAAATATACTACCTCTAATATCAATAATCTCATTGCAGTCTTAATTCGTTGAATACCTTCAAATCTACAATATGTAGCTTTATCTATATTTACGTTATATTTTTTATTAAATTTATCTACATAACTGTCTACTCCAAACATATAGTTTTTTTCTAATATACCTATACTTGCTGATAAAAGACCAATAGCTACAAACAATATACCTATATTTTGCTCCATGTAATTCTCCCCCTAAAATAATAGTTCTTCGCACTTTATAACAATTACGAACTTAATTATATTATACATGATTAATCACGAAGTTAGCTAACACAGCCTTTATTTTTAACTTTGTATTTGTTGATAAATCAACAACAGATTTATAATTATCCTTCATACGGAATTTATTTTTATGTTCTTCTCCCATTCCATCTATTATAGCAACACCTATATCACAAACTTTTAGTCTTTTTAATTGCTTCATAGTTGTTAAATTAAACTTAATAAATTCTTTATCTGAAATTACTATTCTTTCAACTTGAGCTGTAGAAACATTATATTCTACTTCTGGATCTTCATCATCTATTTCAGTATTTTCATTTTGTGTAATACTTCCTAAGTCCTGAGAATTTGAATCCTTTCCTCCCTCAATCTTGGAAATATTATCTCCTTCTGGATCTTTCTCATATTGCTTGTGTGGTGTTTGATTTCCTCCATCACCTTCCCCAGGTTGATAATCGGCTTGATCTATATCTTTTTCTCCGCCTAATGAAGTAGTTATAGTTATCACCATTTCTTCCTGTTCTGATACTGGTTCTTGGTCTACTCCTCGTACTTCAACTTGTTGCATATTTCCACTTTGCTTACTACTTGATTTTTTATTATTTTTATTTGTGTTCTTTTTAATCTTTACTGTTGAAATATTATTTAAAATATTTTCTTTAAGTTCTGCATTTAATTCATAAATAATATCACTTGTATCTATCTTCCCATCTGTAGGATTATTTTTTCTTATTTCTTCTTCAATAATTTTAGATATTTCTGTACTAATATTATTTATAAATGTTTTTGAACTTTTCTGTAGTTTTAAATCTTTTATATGATCACAAGAAAGTTCTGTATGAGATTCATTTTCCAGAGATTTTAAGAATTCATCTTCTTTTGTAGTTTTTGGTATTAATACAGCATTGAATGGTTTTTTGACATTATTTTTAACTTTTTTGTCTTCTATTTTCATTCCAATAGTCCTAACTATACCAACTCTACCTCTAGGTATTTTTGTATCATAATTGAAATATAGATTAAACTCATAATTGTCTTCTTTTGATTTTATATTTAAACTTCTAGGTTTTGTATTTATATATGTATCGAAGTATAGAGTTGTAAATACATCCTTTATATTATCAATATCTTGATCATAGTATTTACTGTTCTTTATATATGAAACTATAGTCTTATCATCAATTATTTTTTTATTTACTATTACCTTTAATTTCTTTTCTAAGATAGCAATAAAGAAACTATCACATACACTTCTAATAATTTCTCGCTCATCATTAAATTGTTCTCTTAAAAAAGGTATTATTATTTTTAATCCTCTTGTATCTTTACTAAATATATTATTAAATTCATTTTTGTGTGGCATAAATTTAAACTTATTTTGTTTTTCTTTATCCTGCTCTACACTTGTGAAATATCCTGTTGATCTATAATAATTTGATTCAAATTCATGTTCTATAAGCTGTACAGTACCACCTAAATGTTTATTACCATATGCATCGCAATTAGCAAAATACATCATGTATATATCAGATGCTGCATTAGATGCTATTTTACCAATACCATGAGATCCGCCCCTTGATTTTTCTAATGCTTCATCTTCTTCTTCACCATGTACTCCTTTGTTATACGCATAAATACTCCAAGTGTCCTTTGGATTATTAGTTTGTCCATTCTTAGCCCCCGCAAGACCTTTTGTATTGCTATCTTCAAATGATATGTAACTTACACATTCATCATTCATTTTACTTTGCATATGTTTTATTGTTTCTTTTGTATAGCTATTTCTTCCTTTTAAACAGCTTATTCTAGCTTTTACCTCATCTAATCCTGGTATATCATTTTTATTTATAGTTCCTATTTCTATATTTACTATTACTGGTTCTTTGCTACCTTGTAATTTACCATCCAAAGAATTTTGTACGTTTTCTCTTACAAGACCTGCTATACCAAAGTCATAAAACCTTTCTAATACTTTATTAAATGTAAGCTCTTCAAGACGATCACTACTTGAAAATTGCCATAAATCCCTCACTTTTTTATTCTCCCTTTTTATAAAATTTTAATTAATTATATAATGTTTATATAATTTTTATGTTTTTTCAAAACGTTTTATAATCCATTATATAATAATTACTTTATATTTAAAATAAATATCTTTAAACTATCCCCATCTTACTCGGTCCAAAAACCAACCCCCACGACTTTAAATCCGAAAGTAAACCTCCAAAAACACCCTCTTTCCGCCAAAACTCAATCACAAAAAACACTATTTGTATAAAATATCACACAATATTCCCTCTAAATAAATCATATTTCTACTTCTTTATACAGTATTTATAGTATATAATTTAAGTAAGAAAACAAACATTCGATATTTTTGTAGAGACAAATCTATTTTACGGTAGATAACAATTTTCTCACCTCTGGCAATGGACACTTCTTTTTATTCTACCTAGTAATTTTCTAATTTTTAAAAGGAGGACTTTTATATTATGAGATTTAGTTTTTTTGGTTTTTCGCAGCGTGCAGCAATTGATTTAGGGTTAGATCCAGCGGATTTATTAATTCTTAGATGGTTTGTTGATTTTAGAAATTCTGGCAAAATGATTAGTAAAGAGATAGATGGCAAGATGTTTTATCTTGTTTCTTATAGTGCTGTTGCTGAGGACCTTACTATCCTTTATATGAAAAAAGATTCTGTTTATAGAAGATTTAAAAAAATGTGTGATAAAAATGTTTTAGAAAAACGAGTTATTAAAAGTAAAAAAACACTTGTTTATTTTAATACCGCCGAAAATTTTCCTAAGTTAGAAGACTTTTCTTTTATAGAAAAATATATTAAAAATATGAAAAAGGAAAATAGTTATAATTATACTCCCCCTCAACTTAATGATGATGAAGATACTTGCTTAGATGATAAGACTATATGTTGTGATAATAAGCATAATGCAGATATATGCGTAGATGATAACACTATCTGCTCTGATAATAACTGTGATGAAGTTCCATGCATAGATGATAAAGCTATATCTTCTGACAATAACCATAATACAGATATATGCCTAAATGATGACAATATCTGTTCTGATAATAACTGTGATGAAGATATATGTGTAGATAATGACGCTATGTCATCTTATAATAACCGTAATGAATATACAGAAGTTAGTCCTAAAAATACTAACCCTAAAACGATTAAATATGCGAAAGCTAAATCAAAAAAGTCTAAGCATAGTAAATCTAAATCTAAAAAAGCTAAATCAAAAAGTGCTAGACAAAATGTAATTAAATCCGAAAAAATTATAAATAAAAATGTTAGTAGCTCCAAAATTACATCTAACAATATTAAGAACTATGAAAATAAACCTGAAAAAGTTATATCACAAAAAACTCAGAAAGAAATTCAGTATGATGATAAATCTTCTAGTGATAAATCTCCGAATAATAGCTCTAATAATCCAAGTAATAATTTTTTTAATTTAAGACAACATCCTATATACTTAAAGCAAAAACTCATGCTTGAATTATTACATATTCTAGGTTTAAATCCAAAACCATCAATAAAAAACCAAACTCTACTGCTATAAAATGACATGGAAAAAAATCAAGACCCCATGGATTTAAATCAACAGGGTACGGAAAAAATTCAACACCCCTCGGATTCAATTACAAGCGGTACGGATGAGACACCGTACCTCCCGTATAGAAAACCGTACCCCTCGGATGAAACACCTGACTAAAAGATAAATCTATTATATAAATCTATTAAATCAGACACACGCTGCTTGTGGATTTTGTGTTATTGTTTAAATCAAGATTTCTGGATTATATGGCTCTCTTTTTTGATTTTCTAGAACCGCTTGATATAGAGTTTATTCAAAATTCGCTTGTAGCAATTGGGGGTTAGTTTACAGGTAATGCCTTGAAATATTTTGTGCAGAATAATAATATTAACAGAAAATGTATTGCAGATTTTTTCTATTTTGTTTAATATTATTACAAAGCCAAAAATTAGGAGGTAATTATGCACAAAATTTTAAATGTCGCTTTAATTGCACATGACAAGAAAAAAGATACATTAGTTAGCTTTTGTATCGCTTATGAAGGCATATTAGCTAAATACGGTCTATATGCGACAGGTACGACTGGTAAAAGAATTATGGACGAAACACACTTGGACATACATAGGCTTGCTTCTGGGCCGCTTGGTGGGGATCAACAAATTGGGTCTTTGATTGTAAATAAGGAAATCGATTTGGTAATATTCTTAAGGGACCCGTTAACTGCACAGGCTCATGAACCAGACATCCAAGCGTTAATAAGGCTTTGTGATGTTTATAGTGTTCCTATTGCGACTAATTTAGCTTCTGCGGAAATTTTTATAAGAGCTTTAAATGATGGAGAATTAAACTGGAGATTAGATTAATATTATAAAAAATAACCCTTTATGAGATGATTTTTTCATTCATCCCATAAAGGGTTATCTACTTTTATGTCTATTTCAATAATTCGTCTAAAATTTCTTGTATTTCGTCTTCACATCCGCCGCATCCTGTTGATGCTTCAGTCATTTCTTTTATATCGTCTACTGTTTTTGCGCCATCTTCTATAGCTTTTTTTATTGTTTCATAACTAACTTCCATACAATGACATACGATTCTATCTTCCATATTTTATACCCCCATTTGTTATTTTGAGTATACCTATGAAGTTACTTTTGATGTCGTTTCTGTTTGGTATATCTTTATATTTCATATATACCCATACTTTCTAACTAAAAACATTTTTAGTTAGATTTTTATTTATATTTTTGATTTTAATTTGTTGTAAGTGGATTTATATCCGTTACTGCTATAAAATTTATAGTATGATAACAATTTATAGTAATTGAAGGAGGAAATTATATGAATACAATAAAAATAGATGGTTTAGTAGGTGGGTATCCAGAACCGATTGATGGAACTTCTGAATGGTATTATTCTCAAAAAGGTACGGACGATTTTCTTGATTTATATGAAGCTGAAGAAATTGTCAAAGATGGACATGCTTTTGGCGGTATGAACTGTCATCTAATTCATTTTCCTGATGGCGAGGTATTTAGTCCTTTTGAACTCAGGGAAAATTTTTATGTTGAGGCTCCTGTGTGGGATGATGGAAAGTTTTATTTTTTATGCGTTGATTTTTCTAAAAAGACAATTCAAATATATTGTTATTATCCAGAAGATAAAAAACTTGAACTTATTGAAAAACTGCCACTTGATTGTGTAAAGGATTGTTATAACCTAAAGCTAAATGTTTCTCCTCTTATGCTTGGACGAGATGCTAATGAGTGTGTTTTCCAAATCATTTGGCCAGAAAAAATCAGTTTTTCCATAGGTTCTACTGAAAGTCTCATGTTTAGAGATGGTGATGATTTATATTTTTCTGAATGGCATGAAGACCCAGATTATCATGAATACGTAATTATTAGAGATTTTCATACTGGTGAAATTAAAGATAAATTTTCAGGAACTATCTGCCGTATGCCAAACGGCGTATTTTGGAGATTTTAATTGTTTCATTTTCTAACTTTTTACTATAAAATATAATTAGAAACTATATTTCAAGGGGGCAAATTTATGTTAAGTAAAAGCTTAGAAAATGCAATTAATGATCAAGTTACATTTGAGTTTTACTCTTCTTACACTTATTTAGCTATGGCCGCTTATTGTGAATCTATTGATTTAAGTGGTTTTGCTAACTTTTTTAAAGTACAAGCTAAAGAAGAAATCGATCATGCTATGAAGTTCTATGACTATGTGTTCCAAAAGGGTGGAACTATAGTTCTTGGCGAAATAGACAAGCCAAAAGACACTTATAAAGATGTTGTAGAAGTATTTGAAACAGGTTTAGCTCATGAAGAATTAGTCACTAAAAAAATATACAGCATTATGGATATTGCAGTTGCTCAAAAGGAACATGCGACTATCAGCTTTTTAAACTGGTTCGTCGATGAACAAGTTGAAGAAGAAGATAACTTTACAACTATATTGAAAAAAGTTAAAAGATGTGTGGACAACCCTCATGCATTATATATGATTGATGATGAATTGGCACAAAGGGTTTATGTTGCACCTGCTAGTAATGCATAATTTAGATTTTAAAAAATATTTTTAAGTTTACATAAAAACTGTGTAGCCTGGTCTTAGACTACACAGTTTTTTATAGATTTTATACAAATGTTTTGATAGATTGCTAAAGTAAATTTAATATTTAATTAGAAAGTTTTTTCAAAAGCTACTCTTTTTCCACCATCTTCTAAATAAACTATTCCACAATATTCAAATCCATTTTTCTTAAGTAAACTTTGCATTAATATATTATCTTCATGAGTATCTACCTTTATACTATGAATATTGTTTTGTTTACATACTTCTTCTGCATATTTTATTATTTTGTGTGAAAGACCTTTCCCCTTATGAGTGTTATCTACAGCTATTCTGTGAATTACGCCATAATCCCCGTTTGTAATCCATTTTCCATCTAGAATATTTTCATACGATTTCTCTTTTGCAAATGAAATTACAGTTGTTGCAACAATGTCATCACCATCCAACATTACATAACTTTCACCATTATTTATATCATTATTTATAACTTCTTCATTTGGATAATTATTTTGCCATTGGTCGATATTTTGCTCTTTGAAATATGCTTGGGCTTGTTTTACTATATCCATTATTTTTGTTATGTCTGATTTTGTTGATTTTCTAAATTCCATTTTATTCTCCTTTTTATTTAATACATTCAATCTAGATATATTTTATATAGCTAGATTAACTATAAATTATTTATTACTCAGTTACACATTTATTTAAAAATAAAAATCCTTCTTTAATATTTTTATGTTTTAAATAACTTACATCAAAGTTGAAAATTTTAAATACTAGCTGTATACATAATCCTAATCCGAATGTAATTATATACATCCCATGGGCTTAATCCTAAATTAGACTTCAACGCTAAAACTGTTGCACAAGCACAAAATATAAATCCTAGTAATAATTTACATAAGACTTTTAATATTTTCTTCATACTCTCACCTAGCCTTGATTTTTATACTCATGCCAATACTCTTCAATGTTTTCACTCATTTTTTTAATTAATTTTGTTGCCATTTCTTTTTCTTCTTTGCTAAAACCTTCAAAACTTATTTTTAACTGTTTAGCTTCTTCTTGCATTATAAAATCATATACTTTTAACGCATTTTCTGTCGGCGTTAATTTGTATCCTCTCTTATCCGATTCATCTTGTTCCTTGTTTATATATCCAAGTTCAATTAATTTTTGTACTGCTTTTGTAGTCGTCGTCTTATCAACTTTTAACATATTCGATAGCTCCACAAAATTTATACCTGGATTTTCACAAATCCTTGTTATAAATAAATATTGACCTTTTTTTAAATCGAATTGTTTATACTTCCAATCTGCTGTGGAATTTATTGCTCTTGATAATGCACCGACATATCTCAAAGTTTCATATTCTAAATTATTCATAATCTCACTCCTATTATATAAATAGTCCTTTTTAGTTGAAAGTTCAACTATTTTTTTACGAAATTTTTCATCCTTACAAAAAATACATCCACATAAAATGTATATATTTCCATATTTCAAACCATTATGGTTTTATTTCAAACCAAATTAAAATTTTTTTGTATAATTTATAAATTTTTTGTTTTTTCGCAAGTTTTTACAATTTTCTACATATCCTATAGGATATAATACTTTTTGTATTCCGAAATGACGAGGGTATGGAATTTAAGCAATTATTAAAAAGGTCATTAAAAAAATTATTAAAAGAGCCTTGGTTGTGGGGACTGTTATGGCTCAATAATTAAAAATGCCGCAAATCAATGATACATAATAAAAATCATTTCAACATGAAAAGAAGCATCCAGTTAAAACTGAAATGCTTCTTCCTTTTTTTATATTAAAAATTTAACCCCTAAGTTTTTGCCTTACCATTCAAATTGTCCATCTTCTTTAATTTTGAAAAAGTCAGAATATCCAAGGTCAAATACTCTTTCTTTTAAGTTTTCTACTTTTATTTTATCTTTTATAAGTTGAGTATAAACTCCAACATATGAGATGTCTCCTTGTGCTATGAAACCAGTCAGAACATTATCTTTTATTACTGCTTTTTTATAATTTTCACCATCTGTATATGTAAATACATCATAAGTGTCGTCTGCTGGCGTGATAAATCCTATTGAAACTGTAGGTATACCCATAAAGTTCATTGTGTTTTTAAACTCAAATGTATCGTCTATTGTGGCTTTTTTTCCTGCCATGTTTGTCGCTGCTACTTGTGCTTGTTTTGTGGCTAATGGCCAGATTCCTGTTCCTGTTATGTCACCTGCTGCGTATATATCTTGTTTATTTGTTTCACATTTTTCGTTTATTTTGATTCCTTTTTCTGTCTCAATTCCTGAACCTTTTACAATTTCTATATTAGATCTTACTCCTGTCGAAACTATCAACAAATCACAAGGAATTATTTCTCCATTTTTTATTCCAATACCTTTTATATTTCCATCTTCGTCTAAAAATACTTCTGATGCCATGCAATTTTTAAGGATTTTTACTCCCTTTTGTTCAAACTTCTCTTCATAAACTTTAGCTGCTCTAATATCAAGTTGTTTATCTAAAATTCTATCTTCTGATGCGATTAATGTTAAAGTACCTACATTATCTAGCTCAACTAATCCTGCTAATGCGTCCATTCCGACAAGACCTGCCCCCATAATTACAATACGTTTAGAGTATTTTGCTTTTTCTCTAATCATTACAGCATCTTCTATATTTCTAAGTGGGTATACATTTTTGGCATCTCTCAAATTTTTAATCGGAGGAATAAACGCATTGGCACCTGCTGTTATTAACAACTTGTCATAAGCCAACTCTTCTTCTTTGTTTTCTTTTTCATATTTAATTTTTTTATTATCTGGGTCAATTGATTTTACTGTCGCTTTTTTTATCCAAGTTGCATCTTGCTTGTTTATAAAATCTTCGTCCACAAAATTAATTCCATCTATTGTTCTGTGTTCTGAAATTACATGGTGTAACATGCAACGAGAGTAAATTTTTTCGTCTTTTGATACTACAATAATTTTTGCGCTTTTGTCTAATTCTCTGATTGTCTTTACTGCAGTTATTCCAGCGATACTCGCACCTATTATCACATAAGTTTTTATATTTTCTTGTGAGGTTGTAGCTACATCTGATGATAATTCTACCTCCTCACTTTGTAATTCTAAAGCACCGCTTGGACAATTATACACACATAAAGGAATATCTTCCTCTTTGCACAAATCACATTTTATTATATCTTGTTTTGTTCTGTCGTCTGGTTTTAATATTCCATAAGGACAGCTCATTACACACATATAACATGATCCACATCGTTTCTCATCATAAGAAACAATCCCTGTTATAGAATCTTTTGTCATAGCTCCACTCATACATGTTGCAACACATTCTGGTTTGTCGCAATGTCTACAAGTTAGTGGAACTGGACTCTCTTCATAATTTAGTTCTATGTGATTTCTACTTTCTGTATCTATATTGGATAAATCTATAAAATATTTATCTTTATTTACATCTATAAAGCTATCGAATTTATGTTTTTCGCTACAATTTCTAGTCATACAGGCTACTACACAACTTTTGCACCCCGTACACAAATCTTTATGAATTATTATTCTGCGCATTTGACCACATCCTTAAAAATTATTTTAAACCTAAGCCTTTTCTTCTATCTAATATCTCTGATTCTAATATTTCTGCTGATGCTACTGGGTCTGGGTTTATTATTACACTTCCTCCAGTTATGTCTTTTAGCCCTTCTGTCAGAACTTGTGTCACTAATGGTCCTCCTGTTACAAATGGTGGTAAAGCTAGGTGAAGTGGCAGTCCTAAAGCTAAACCGAATGCTCCATCTGCTAGTGCTTGTTCTTCTAACCATTGTGGTGCAGAAAGTGCTACTGGTAATTGTGGTATATCTACGTTTAATGCCTCTGCCAATTCGCTAACAACTATTTCGATTCTTCCTATTGCTAGACATGGTCCAAAGTTTAGTACTGGTGGTATATTTAATTTTTTACATACTGCTTTTAAATTTTCGCCTGCTAATTCTTCTGCTCCAGGTGACATCAATCCTACGTTTTCTAGTCCACCTGTTGAACATCCTGCTGATAATACTAATATATCTTTTTTGATTAATTCTTTTACTAATTCGACTGTATGAACATCATGTCCGCCCGCAGTCATGTTTGAACATCCGACTACACCGACAACACCTTTTATTGTTCCATCAGCGATTAAGTCTATTAATGGTTTCCAATTCCCACCTAAGAATTCTTTTAAGTTCTTTTCACTAACACCTGTTAGCGATTCATCATAACCGTGGTCTTTTGGTATATCTATTTCTACGTTTCCTCTTCTCGCTTTGTATGCCTCTACTGCTTCATTTATCAATCTGTGGTCTATTTCATCAAATTTATCTCTATCTAATTGGATTAATTCTGCATTTTTCTTTTTAGCAACATCATCTAAACAAATCATTTTTACTTGTAATTTGTCTGCTATTGGTTCAAGCCCTGGCAATGTGCAGTTAAATTCTGAAACTACCATATCTACTGCCCCCGTTGCTAAAACTGCCTCACTTGTGTAGTTGTTTCCTGCGTGTCCTGCGAATATTTCTTTGTAGTGTTCCCCTCTTAATTGTAAATCTTGACCTACACATGTACATCCTACTAATCTGAATCCTTTTGCTCCTACTGATTTTGCTACTTCTACTGCTTCTGGTAATTTAATTTTTTCTTGGAAACTTGCAAATGTTGAATGTTGATGTCCTGTTACCATTATATTTATATAGTCTTCGTCGATTACTCTAAATCCTACTGGAGCCATTCTTATTACTGGGTCGCCTAAAACTATATCATTTAATAAGTTTGTTAAAGTTAATCCATATAAACCTGTGCAAATTCCTAGTGATAGACAATGCATTAACATATCTACTGGGTCTGAGCTTAAGTTTGTAGATGATTTTACACATCCATCAAATACTTCTGATTTTGCTCCACCTGGCATGATTCCAAGCTCTTTCCATTTATAAACTCTCATATGGTAAGCTAGCTTTTCAACTAATTCCATTTTTTCATATCTCGGTTTGTATAAATCTTTTAGGATTGCATCTGCTATTTTTACGCATCTTTTGTGTGGGTCATCATCAAATATTCCTAATTCTTCGCCTAATATGTTTAGAGCTTTTTCACTTTTTATAACCCCATTGTGTTCTCCAACATGTTTTACATTTAATGCTGTATTTTCAACAACGTGTAGATAACATGCTGCCCCTGCTGATACTGCTCTCAAGAAGTTTCTCGCTACTATTGTATCTGCATCTGCTCCACATATTCCTCTTGGTGATTTTGGAGTTACTCTACATGGTCCGTTTGAACATAATCTACAACAGACACCTTGAAGTCCAAATCCACATTTTACTTTTTGGTCGATTGTTCTTTGGAATGCTGTTTCAAATTCTCCTGATTTTGATGCTACAAAGTTTTCTAGTTTTTTGTCTGCACTTTGACACATTTTACAAGTGTTACAATTCATATTTTTTACTCCCCCTTATTAATTATTTTTTAATTTATTTATACCATAATTTACCACTAATAAACACCTAATTTGTTAATTTTTTAATTTTTAAGTTAGTTTCAAAACTTAGAATACAAACTATATATTCAAAATCCTAACTATTTTTGACCCAAATTCTTATTGTGATATAGAATAAACTTTGCTATAATTATAAGTGAAATTAAAATCATTATAAGGGGGATTTTAGTATGGCTTACAAAATAACAGACGATTGCGTTGCTTGTGGTTCATGTGCTGATGAATGTCCAAACGATGCTATAACTGCAGGGGACGACAAATACAGCATAAATGCTGACGAATGTTTAGATTGTGGATCATGTGCTGATGCCTGTCCAAACGATGCTATAGTTGAAGAATAATAGCAGAGAAGACTATCTGAGGGGGGTTCGACCTCGGATAGTTTTTTGTTGGGTTGTTTTTAATTTCAAAAATTTTGACATCAATTAAGGAGAATAAAGATATGGCTTACATAATAAGTGATGCTTGTATAAGCTGTGGTGCATGCGAATCAGAATGCCCTGTAGAATGTATATCAGCTGGAGATGACCAATACGTAATAGATGCAGATAGCTGCATAGAGTGTGGTTCTTGTGCTGACGTATGTCCTGTAGAAGCTCCAAGCGCTGAATAATTTGAACGTACTTTTTTATTTTTAATGAGAAGGCTAAGTGATTTTATCACTTAGCTTTTTTTAATATAATTCTAATGAAAGCGACTTTGTCTATTGATTTAAATTAACTTCATTTATGGTGGCAACGACTTTGTCCGTTACTTTAAGTTCACTTCGTTCATGGCGCCAACGCTTCCGTCCTTTGCCTTAGTTTTTTACAATAAAAAAGCTACATGAATCACGTACAAATTTCATGTAGCAGTTTATTATAATTTTTTATAAATGTAAAGTATCTTGATTACTCTTCTTTCATTAAGTATGATAATGTAAATAAACTTTCAGTTAAGTTTACATTTTCAACTATAATATCATCTGGTACTTTTAAGTCCATTGGCGCAAAGTTCCAAAGCCCTTTTACACCACATGCAACTAATCTATCAGCTAATTCTTGAGCTCCGTTTTTTGGAACACATAAAATACCTATATCTATTTTATTATCTTTTACGAAATCCTCAATACGATCTGAATCTAATATTTCAAAATCTCTTATCTTTAATCCAATTATTTTTGGATTAGCGTCAAATAATCCTTTTATTTCAAATCCAGCTTTTCTGAATCCAGAATAGTTAGCTATTGCTTGTCCTAAATTACCTGCTCCTATTAGAATTGCATTATATGGTCTGTCTAGCCCTAGAATTTTTCCGATTTCCGCATGAAGGGCTTCGATATTGTACCCATACCCTTGTTGTCCAAATCCACCAAAATTATTTAAATCTTGTCTTATTTGTGATGCCGTAAATCCTATTATTTCACTTAATTCTTTTGAAGATATTCTTTGTACGTCGTTATCAAGTAAGTCACCAAGATATCTGTAATACTTAGGTAGTCTTCTGATGACCGCCATTGATATGTTTTTACCTGCCATCGTCTCACCTCTTTTAATTTAATATTTTCATAACAATATAATTAAATAATACCATATTTTTTAAATAGTTTCATATATCCTTGATTATATTATATCAAAAGTTTATAATTTTAGGTAGTTTAAGGAGGTAGAAAACTTATGATCATTTTATCTTGCAATAATTTGAATAAAAGTTTTGGCGTAGATTCTATCCTTGAAAATGCTAGTTTTACTATAAATGAAGGCGATAAAGTCGGAATCGTTGGAGTTAACGGTACTGGAAAGACGACTTTATTCAAAATTATTTCCGGTGAATATGGATATGACAGTGGGGATATTTACACTTCTAAGGATTGTGAGATTGGTTATTTAGAGCAAAATACCAATTTTTATTCGGAAAATACTATATTAGAAGAGGTTCTTGAAGTATTCAGACCTCTTATCGAAATGGAAGAAAATCTTAGACAACTTGAAATCAAAATAGCTGAAGAAGGAAGTAAATCAGATTCTAAAATCTTAGATAAATTAATGGACGAGTACTCGCACAAAATGGAGCAATTTGCTGCAAATAACGGATACGGATATAAATCCGAGGCGAAAGGTGTTCTTATTGGTTTAGGATTTAAAGACAGTGACTTTGACAAGAAAGTTGATATTCTTTCTGGTGGGGAAAAAACAAGAGTACTTTTAGGTAAGTTACTTCTTAAAAAACCTACATTATTACTTCTAGACGAACCGACAAACCACCTTGATTCTGAGGCAATTGAGTGGTTAGAGTTCTTCTTAAAGCAATATAGAGGTACTGTTATGCTTATTTCCCATGATAGATATTTCCTAGACCAAGTGGTAAATAGAACTTTCGAAATCTACAACAAAAAACTTAAGACTTATAATGGTAATTACTCTGATTTTATAGAGCAATCTAAAGTCGAAAAAGAATTAGAACTTAAAAAATATGAAGACCAACAAAAAGAACTGAAAAAACAAGAAGAGTCTATCGAAAGGCTTAAGGCTTATGGTCGTGAAAAACATCTTAAAAGAGCTAGAAGTAAAGAAAAAGCTCTTGATAAGGTTGATGTTCTTGATAGACCTGAATTATACAGAAAGAAAGCAAAAATATCTTTTGACCCAGCTGTTGTCAGTGGTAATGATGTAATGCAAGTTAAGGATATTTCTATGGGATATGGCGATAGAATGTTATTCAAAGGCTTGAATTTCGAGATATATCGTGGGGAAAAAGTCGCTCTAATCGGGCCAAATGGAATAGGTAAATCGACTTTATTCAAAATAATAATGAATGAACTTACTCCTCTTTCTGGTGATGTGAAACTTGGTACAAATGTAAACGTGGCTTATTTCCACCAAGAGCAAAAAACTCTTGATTTAAATAATACAATTATTGATGAAATTTGGAAAGACAACACACATCTTACTCAAACTCAAATTAGATCTATGCTTGGTGCATTCTTATTTGAAAATGACGATGTATTTAAACAAATTTCTTCACTAAGTGGGGGCGAAAGAGCTAGAATAGCTATATTAAAATTAATCTTATCAAAAGCGAACTTCCTGCTTCTTGACGAACCGACAAACCACTTAGATATAGATTCAAAAGAAGTTTTAGAAGATGCCCTAAATGGCTATACTGGAACAATATTCACAATTTCACACGACAGATATTTCTTAAATACTGTAGTAGACAAAATCTTAGTATTAGACGAAAACGGAATTACTGAATATCTTGGTAACTATGACTATTACATGGCTAAAAAGAAAGAATCTGAAGAGATAAACGCTGTTGTTGAAGAAGAATCAGAAAAAACTAAAACTCAACTTAAAGAAGAAAAACGTCGTGAACGTGAAGAACGTGAAAGACAAAAGAAAAACAGAAACAAAATAGTTAATACAGAAAAAGAAATCGAGCAAATCGAAACTAAAATAAGTGAGCTTGATGAACTTCTTTGTTTAGAAGAAGTTTACTCTAACCCTGAACGTTCTAAAGAAGTTTCACAAGAGAAATCTAACTTAGAAGATAGACTTGCTGAACTTTATGAGCTTTGGGAAGAATTAATGTAATAATTTATTATTTAAATAAAAAAAGTTCTAGTTTACCTCATTTAAGTAGGTATCTAGAACTTTTTATTTTGTCTATTTAATCATATAGTCACTTTATTATATGAGCTTTTTTAATATTTAGAACTAATTTTAAATACTATTTTTTAGCTGCGACTATACTTATTTCAACTAATAAGTTTTCTCTAGCCATGTTAGCTTCTACACAAGCTCTTGCTGGCTCGTTTCCGTTTTCTACCCAAGCATCCCAAACTGAGTTCATATCAGCGAATAATGCCATATCTTTTACGTATATAGTTGCTGATAATATGTGGTTTTTGTCAGAACCATATTGGTTTAATATTGCTTCAGCTTTAGCTAAAACTGCTGCAGTTTGTTCTTTCATATCACCTTCGTCGTTAGTTAATCCACTTAAGTAAAGAGTGTTGTTATGTTCAACTACTTTACTCATTCTTCCTGTTCCTTCAAATCTTTTGATTTCCATGATGTCTTCTCCTATTTTGTCATAATTTGTTTATATAATTCTAAAAATTGTTAGTTATTTATCGAACAAAATCTAGATTATATTTTATTAGTTAATGTCTATTTTTAAGTTTGGCACTGCGTTTAATGACATATCATCAATTTTTCCATTTATAAAATTATGATATCCTGCACAACCTATCATAGCTGCGTTGTCTGTGCATAAATCTAATCCTGGGAATTTTATTTCTATGCCTTTTTCGTTTGCCATTTGTGTTATCTTTTCTCTTAGTGCTGAGTTTGCAGCAACACCACCAGATAAGGCAATTGTTTTGTATCCTTTTTCTTCGGCTGCATTGACAGCTTTTGTAGATAATACTTCTACTACTGCCTCTTGGAAAGATGCAGCAACATCTTCTACTACTATCTCTTGTTTTTTCATTTTTTGAGCATTTAAATAATTTAATACTGCTGATTTTAATCCACTAAAACTGAAATCATATGAATCATCTAAGTATGCTCTTGGGAATTCTATTGCATGTTTGTTTCCTTGTTTTGCAAGCTTGTCGATTATTGGTCCACCTGGATATCCAAGCCCCATAGCTCTAGATATTTTATCAAATGCCTCACCAGATGCATCATCTCTAGTTCTTCCAAGGATTTCATAATTTTGATAATCTTTAACCTCAACTAAGTGAGTATGCCCTCCTGAAACTACTAAAGTTATAAATGGAGGTTTTAAATCTTTGTGTTGTATATAGTTTGCATTTATGTGACCTTGCATGTGGTTTACTCCAACTAGTGGAATACCAAGCGTAAACGCAAGTGCCTTAGCATAAGATAATCCTACTAAAAGAGCTCCAACTAATCCTGGTCCATAAGTTACTGCTATATGGTCGATATCTTCTGCTTTTATTCCCGCTGTGTCTAGTGCCTCTTGATAAACTGCATCTATATTTTCAATGTGTTTTCTTGATGCAACTTCTGGAACTACACCACCGAACTTTTTATGTAATTCAATTTGTGTTGAAACTATATTTGCAAGTACTTCTCTTCCGTTTTTTAATACTGCAACTGCAGTCTCATCACAACTACTTTCTATCGATAAAGTTATTATATCCTTCATTGTTTCACCGCCTCATATTCTAGCTATTTATAATTTTGTATATTTGCGTTTATTAATTTTTTTATTTATATCATTCATTATGCAAATGTCATATTTATAATTCTGATAGCTGATTCCACATTATTATTGCGTCTTCTCTATCGCTATAATATTCTTTTCTGACTCCTGCCATTTTGAATCCATATTTTCTGTATAGATTTTGTGCAACTGTGTTTGAACTTCTAACTTCTAAAGTCATTGAAACTAATCCATGCTCTTTACAAAGTTTCACCATTTCAGCCACTAATCTATCACCTATTTTTTGTCCTCTATAATCGCTGTGTACTGCTACGTTTGTTATGTGACCTTCATCAACAACAAACCAAACGCCCACATACCCAACAATTACAGAATCCAACTCAGCCACAAGATATCTAGCTAAGTTGTTTTTTAGTTCATCCATTAGAGATTTTTTTGACCATGGATCATCAAAACAATTTACCTCTACTCTATGAACTCCATCTATATCGTCTTTTCTCATTGGTCTAATTATTAAGTTATTCATATTTAATTCTGTGCCCTGCCCCAAAATTGGGTTTAAATCCATATGTAAATCTTGATTTATATTATTTAGATTTTCTCGATTCTTTTCCATTTTGAAACCTCACTTTTCTCCAATATTATTAATTATTTTTGTAGACTAAATAGTATTTATATTTATATAGCCTTTATTAATTATTTTTGTTCTTGAAGTTTTCTTTCAGCTTCTAATTTTCTTTGTTTTTCTTCATATTGTTCTTCTGCTTGTGATTTTCTGATATATAGCGGATTTACTGTATAACAATCGAATATATCTTTTCCTTCATCAAATTTAACTTTCGCCACAGAACATAAACTTCCTGCTTTTGTCACGTTATTTGATGCTGCTGGAATTTCTATATTAGATATTTCTCTTATTTTGTCTTCGTATTTATAAACAGCTTCTCCAACTAATATCCATTGTTCACCGCTTTGTGCTAATTCTTCAAGAAGTTCGTCTATTTGTTGAATTCCGATTTCTTTTATTTCTACTAATTTTGTACCTTCATATAGGTATCTTCCTGTATAAACTTGATTTCTTTGTGCATCTAATATTGAGCATATTTTTTTATCACAAAGGTTCATATTTGCTGCTAAAGCCTCTAGTGAATTAACTCCTATCACTGGTATATCGTTAACATGAGCTATTGCCTTTGCTGTTGCCATACCAATTCTAAGCCCTGTGAAAGAACCTGGCCCTTCACAAACTGCAATCGCATCAATCTCACGCACATTTAAATCACTTAAACCTAGCATATTTTCTATCATTGGCATAAGTTTTTGTGAATGAGTTTTTTTAGTGTTAATTGTATATTCACAAATTAATTTATTGTCTTCTATAACAGCTACACTTGCCGCCATAGATGATGTATCTATCCCTAAAATCTTCATTATTTAGTCAACTCCTCAACTATTTTTTCATATTCTTCGCCATAAGGAATAAGCGTCATCTCTCTTCCCATGTCTTTGTAGTTTAATTCTATTTTTAAGTATTCATCTGGTAGTATGTCCTCGATTATATTTGCCCATTCGATTATACATACACCGTCGCCATTTATGTATTCTTCAAATCCTATATCGTACATTTCCTCGCTACATCCAATTCTGTATACGTCGAAATGATATAGTGGCATTTTTCCTTCGTATTGGTTCACTATTGTGAAAGTTGGACTTGTGATATAGTCATCTACTTCTAGTGCCTCTGCCAAACTTTGAGTCATTGTTGTTTTTCCTGCACCTAAATCACCGATTAAACAAACTATGCTCCCTGGCTTTAAAAGTTTACCTAACTTAAAACCAATCTCCCTAGTTTCTTGATCGTTATTTAAGTATATATTCTTTATCATCTGTGTGTTTTTCATATTTTCATCTCCGTATCTAATCTACTATTTAAACTATAAGGTGAAATTAATGTTATTTATTACACTCTACAGTTTAAATATAAACCAAATATTATTATATTATACTTTTTAGTAGTTTTATAGGCTTATACGTTATTTTTTCAATGTATAAGACTATATTTATTATAACCTAAAAAAAGTATGAGATATGTCGCTAGCCTTATACTTTTCATTAACTCGATGGAAACTAAAAAACCTGCCCTAACAAAAGGACAGGTTTATTTTTATAAATCTATTTAACTCTTAATATTCTTTCCATCTTTTTATATAATGGTAAAATTACCACTGTCATGATTGCACCTTTTAATATATTAAACGGTATTACTAACCAAATCATAAAAGTGAATAAATCTGTAACTCTGTGGTTTAATACTGTACCCATGCTTATTATTGCATCCATTGGCATTACTAATCCGTATAATGGGAATACTATGTAATAATCTACTACTGCACCGACTATCGCCATAAGTATTGTTCCTAAAACACCACCGATTAATACATTTTTATAAGTTTTAGCTTTTCTACATATAAAGCATACCATTAATACATATGGTCCTGCGATTAATACGTTTGCTATTTCACCAACGCCTCCAGTTGTACTTCCTGAAACTGCTTGTAATAAGTTTTTGATTACGACTACTATAAAACCTGCAACAGGTCCCATTGATAATCCACCGAATACTGCTACTATATCTGATAAATCAAGTTTTAAAAATGATGGGAATATTGGTAATGGCACTTCTAAAAATCTTAAAAAATAAGATATAGCTGCCAAAATTCCTATCTGAGCTATCACTCTAGTAGACATTGTTCTTTTTGATTTGTGAGTATTTACACTTTGTTGCATAATACATAACCTCCAATAAAATAAATTATTATAGGTCAAATAAAAAAACTCGAGAGAATCTTCTTCTTCGAGTTTTATGAGTAATCATAATAAATAAATCTTTTAAATTTATAACTCTCTTCTTTCATCCAGACTCTACTGTCGGCTTTGGAATTTCACCAAATCAACTAATTAAATAGCTCGCGGGCTTTACCGCCGGTAGGGAATCTCACCCTGCCCCGAAGATTTTTTCTAGTTATTTTATTTTCCTATTCAATTATTATAATAATCAATGTAATAATTTCTGTCAACAAAATTAATATTTTCACATGCTACATTTATACATTATTCTTATTAATTCCATATTTTTTTATATATTGAATTGTATTTCTAGCATATATTAGATATAAATTTTTATTTTTTTGTTTACACAATATTATTTTTTGAATTTAAATTATAATTATTTATTTTAATTATAACTTAATGTTATTGTTTCCTTAATATTATTTTTCCTTAATGTTATTTTTTCACTAATTACATTATTATATTATCTTTTTACTAATTACATTATTTTTATTAATTATTTTTAATGTTTTATTAGTTACTTTCTAATTACTTTTTTATTACTTTTTAATGTTTTAAATTTTACATTTAATTTATCTTTTATAAACGACTTTTCCATCTATTATTGTGTATAAAACATTACTTTGGATTTCTAGTGGGTTTCCGTCCCAAATTACTATATCGGCATCTTTTCCAACTTCTATAGAACCAACTCTGTCTTCTATTCCTAAAACTTTTGCTGGATTTATAGTTATCGCCTCTAGTGCTTTTTCTTGTTTCATACCGTATTTAACAGCTAATCCCGCACATATAGGTAGATATTGCAGTGGGATTACTGGATGGTCTGTCATTATGCAGATATCCTTCCCTGCATTTGATAAAATCCCAGCGGTTTCAAAAGTTAAGTTTCTAAGCTCAATTTTTGATCTTTCTGATAAAGATGGACCTACTATAAGTGGATAATCTTCTTCTAATAATTCTTCCACTATCATGTGCCCCTCTGTGCAGTGATCTAGTGTAAGTTTTAAATCGAATTCTTGAGCAATTCTTATCGCTGTGAACATATCGTCAGCTCTGTGTGCATGTGCTTTTAAAGGTATTTCCTTTTTTAACACAGGTATAAGCGATTCTAATTTTATATCAAATTCTGGCTTATCTATATCTTCATCTTCTTCTGCCGATTTTAAGTCAAATAAATATTCTTCTGCCTTTCTTAAATTCTCTCTAAGTAATGCAGCAATCGCCATTCTTGTCTGTGGTGTATCATCATTTGAACCGTAGCATGATTTTGGATTTTCACCAAATGCAACTTTTGATGCAACTGGATTTTTGATTATCATTTTGTCTATTCTTCTACCAAAAGTTTTGATTGCAGCTGCTTGTCCCCCCATCACATTTGCGCTTCCAGGAGTTGTACAAACTGCTGTTATTCCACCTTCATACGCCTCTTTAAATGTTCTATCCATTGGATTTATTCCGTCGATTACATTTAAGTGTGGTGTTATAGGGTCAGTTTCTTCGTTTCCATCAGCACCTTCTACTCCCATTCCGTCTTCCCAAAGACCTAAATGAGTGTGTGCATCGATAAACCCTGGATAGATGAATTGCCCTTGTGCATCTATTATTTCTAATGTATCCGTATTTGGGTCAAAATCAAACTCACCATTAGCTCTCAGTTCCTTGTTAAGCTCTTCGTAGTCATCTTCTCTTCCTATAACTTCACCATCAAGTACAAACTCTGTGCTTAATGAATTTAGTTTTTCACCCATTGCTACTATTTTTTTATCTTTTATTAATATTCCTATTTTCTGTATTCCTTTAGTAATTGTATTTACTGTTCCATTTTTTATAAGTAACACTATATGCCTCCAATTTTATTATATTTTTATAATCTATCTCAAGTTATTTGTTGTTTATTTTTTAAATATCGTGTTTCTAAGTTAACATATAAATGATTCTAAAACAAGATGTACAACATAAATAGTATAACAAAAATCCGCATCCGCATTTTAATATGCGAAAGCGGATTTTCTAATTACACAGATTTTATAATTACAGTTTCATAGATAATGAAACGCGTCCCTTATCTAAATCTATTCCTATAACTTTAACATCTACAACATCACCAACAGATACTATTTCCATTGGATCTTTTACAAATTTATTGCTCATTTGTGATTTGTGAACAAGTCCGTCATTTTTAATTCCTATATCGACAAATGCACCAAAATCAACGACATTTCTGACAGTACCTTTAAGCACCATGCCTTCTTGTATATCTTCAATTTTTAATACATCTGTTCTTAATATAGGTTTCATACCTTCATCTCTAGGATCACGACCTGGTTTCTTAATTTCTAAAATTATATCTTTTAAAGTAGGCTCTCCTACTTCTAATTTTTTGCTTATTTCTTTTAGACCTATATTTTTAACTCTATCGTCTATATCATCAATATTTTTGCTTTCGATATCATCCATAGTATAACCTAACATCTCTATCATCTTTTTACAAACATCGTAACTTTCAGGATGGACACCAGTATTGTCTAGTGGATTTTTACCATCAGCAATTCTCATAAATCCAGCACATTGAACAAATGCACTTGGTCCAAGTCTTTTAACTTTTTTAAGTTGAGCTCTTGATGTAAATGCTCCATTTTCTTCTCTATATGTAACTATATTTTTTGCGACTGTTTTGCTTATTCCAGAAACATGTTCAAGTAATGAATAAGATGCTGTATTTAAATCAACACCAACACTATTAACAGAGTCCTCAACAACTCCATCTAAAACTTCTGTAAGTCTCTTTTTATTTAGGTCGTGTTGATATTGTCCAACACCTATATTTTGTGGCTCTATTTTTACAAGTTCTGCAAGTGGGTCTTGAAGTCTTCTACCTATTGAAATTGCACCTCTTATAGATACATTGATGTCTGGATGTTCTTCTGCTGCCAATTCTGATGCAGAGTATATTGATGCTCCAGCCTCACTAACAATTACATATTGAGTATTTAAGTTTTCTTCTTTTATTAAATCAGCTATCATTTTTTCAGACTCTCTAGATGCAGTACCATTACCGATTGCTATTACATCTATGTCATATTTTTTGACTAAATCTACAACTTTCTTTTTAGCTGATTCCATTTTTGCCTGTGGTTTATGTGGATATACTATTGATTGATCAAGGAATTTACCATTTCTATCTACAACAGCTATTTTACATCCATTTACATAACCAGGGTCAAATCCCATAACTACCTTGCCTTTTAGCGGTGGTTGTAATAGTAGATTTTTTATATTTTCACCAAATACACTGATTGCTCTCTCTTGTGCATTTTCTGTTAAATAAGCTCTTATCTCTCTTTCTATAGAAGGGAAAATAAGTCTTTTGTATGAATCCTCGATAGCTGATAGAATTTCTGTCTTATTTTTTGAATTGTTTTTATTTATGTATTTATTTTCTATATAATTTAATACTTTGTCGTTATCTATTTCTAACTTAACTTTTAAGAAGTTTTCCTTTTCTCCTCTATTTATTGCAAGAACTCTATGTGATGCCATTGTTCTAACTGGCTCACTATAATCATAGTACATGTCATAAACTGATTTTTCGTCAGTTGTATTTTGAGTTACGACAATACCATGGTCTATAGCTAATTTTCTTATGTATTTTCTTATTTCTGCATCATCAGACACAACTTCAGCGATTATGTCTAAAGCTCCTTTAAGTGCATCTTCAACATTTTCTACACCTTTTTCTGTGTTTATATAATTAGAGGCCTCCATATTTATATCAGCTATATCTTGTTTTAATAGAGATTGAGCTAAAGGTTCTAATCCTTTTTCCTTAGCTATTGTTGCTCTTGTTCTTTTCTTTTGTTTATAAGGAGCATAAATATCTTCAACTTCTTGAAGTGTTTTTGCTTTTGCTATATTAGTTTTTAGTTCTTCAGTTAATTTTCCTTGCTCATCTATTATTCTAGTTACATCTTCTTTTCTGCTTTCTAAATTTCTAAGATAAGTAAGTCTTTCGTTTAACTGTCTTAAAGTTACATCGCTCATCTCGCCTGTCATTTCTTTTCTATATCTTGCAATGAAAGGGATTGTATTTCCTTCATCAATTAGTTTTATAGTGTTATCTATATACTCCCTTTTAATCTTAAACTCTTTTTCTAAAATGTTATATATATCCAACCCAAACAACTCCTTTAAAAAACAGGGAGCCACGTGTATTTGTAGCCCCCCTGTATTATTTTTTATTGATTTTTCATTTTATTCATTTTTAAATATTCATTTATGAATAAATTGATATTTCCATCCATTACGCTATCCACGTTTCCAATCTCCGCATTAGTTCTGTGGTCCTTCACTAATTTATAAGGTTGGAATACATAGGACCTTATTTGGCTACCCCATGTTATTTGTGAATATTTACCCTGGATGTCCTCAATTCTTTCTTTGTTTTCTAATTCTTTTAAATGAATCAATTTACCTTTTAACATCTTCATTGCAGTGTCTTTATTGGCAAATTGTGAACGTTCATTTTGGCATTGAACAACAATTCCTGTTGGAATATGAGTTATTCTAACCGCAGAATCAGTTTTGTTTACGTGCTGTCCTCCAGCCCCAGATGATCTATATGTGTCGATTTTTAAATCATTAGGATTTATCTCAACATCAATCTTGTCATCAAGCTCTGGCGTAACATCTACTGAAACGAAAGATGTATGTCTTTTTCCTGATGCATCAAAAGGTGATATTCTGACGATTCTATGAACGCCTTTTTCACTTTTTAGATACCCGTAAGCATTTGTTCCTTGAATCAGTAGCGTAACACTTTTTATCCCTGCCTCTGGGTCACTTATCATGTCTAATGTTTTGACCTTGAAGTTATTTTGGTCAGCCCATCTAAGGTACATTCTAAGTATCATTTGTGCACAATCTTGTGCATCTAATCCACCAGTTCCAGCATTTATAGATAAAACAGCATTATTGGCATCGTATTTTCCATTTAATAAAGTTTTTATTTTAACTTCATCTATTTTATCTTCAAGTGTTTTTATAGATTTTTCGATGTCACGTTCAATCGACTCATCCTCTTCCTCAAGACCAAGTTCTATTAAAACTTCTATGTCTTCTAAGTTAGAGTTTAACTCTTCATATTCAGAGATTATGTTTTTTAAATCGCTGTTTTGTTGAAGAATTTTTTGAGCTCTTTCGTTATCATCCCAAAAATCTTGTTTATTTATTTCTTCTTCGTATTTTTGAATTTGTGCTTTCTTTGAAGCTATGTCAAAGGGAAACACCCAATTCTTTTAAATCTTTAGACATTGTCTCAACTGACTGTCTATAATCTAATTCTCTTAGCATTAGATCCTCCTAGTTTTTGCCACAGCAGTTTTTATATTTCTTACCACTTCCACATGGGCAAAGGTCATTTCTTCCTACTTTTGTTTCCTTAACAACTGGTTGTTTAGGTTCATCAGTTGGAGCTTCTATTGTATCAACATCAACTATTTGTTTTCTTTCAGTTGGTTGTTTTTCTATAGTTATTCCGAATAAGTATCTAACTGTATCTTGTCTTATTTGGTCAACCATTTCGTCAAACATATTGAATCCTTCTAATTTGTATGCTATTACTGGGTCTTGTTGACCTAAAGCACGAAGTCCTATACCTTGACGTAATTGATCCATAGCATCTATGTGGTCAATCCAGTGACTATCAACACATTGTAAAAGTATGATTCTTTCTATTTCTCTCATTCTTTCTGGTGTTATAACTTCTTCTTTTTCTTTGTATATAGCAAGTGCTATTTCGTAGATTTTTTCGATTAATTCTTCACCTTGTAAAGTTTCTAGTCCTTCAACTTCTAAACTTTCAGCTGGCATAAATGAAGTATATAGGTAGTGTTTTAATTCTGTGTAATCTACTTTTTTATCTTCTGTATATGCTTCAACAGCAGCACCTATTCTGTCTTTTATCATAGATTGGATATATTCGTGTATATCTTCTCCTTCAAGAACGCTACTTCTTTCAGCATATATAACTTGTCTTTGTTTATTCATAACATCATCATATTGAAGTACATGTTTTCTTATACCGAAGTTTCTACCTTCGACTTTCTTTTGTGCATTTTCAATTGATTTAGTTAACATTTTGTGTTCGATAGGCATATCTTCTTCTAAACCTATTCTTTCAACAACACCTTGTATTCTTTCGCTACCGAATAATCTCATAAGATCATCGTCAAGTCCTATATAGAATCTTGATGAACCTGGGTCACCTTGACGTCCAGAACGTCCTCTTAACTGGTTATCGATTCTTCTAGATTCATGTCTTTCAGTACCGATTATAGCAAGTCCACCTGCTTCTTTAACAGCTTCTTGTTCTTTAGCAGCTTGGTCTTTAAATTGGTGATATAGTGAGTCGAAAGTTTCTTTAGCCTTTGCTAAATCTTCGTTTTCTGCTAATTCTTCAGCATCTATACTAGTATCAACTCTCTTGATTGAATCATCAGTAAATCCATGTTTCTTTAATTCTTTTTTAGTTAAGAATAATGGGTTACCACCAAGCACGATGTCAGTACCACGACCAGCCATGTTTGTAGCTATAGTAACTGCTCCAAGTCTACCTGCTTGTGCTATTATCTCAGCTTCTTTTTCATGGTTTTTAGCATTTAATACTTCGTGTTTTATACCTTTTCTCTTAAGTATTTGAGAAAGTAATTCTGATTTTTCTATTGAAACTGTACCAACTAGTACTGGTTGTTTTTTAGCATGTCTTTCAAGTATATCTTCTGCTACAGCGTTGAATTTACCTCTTTCGTTTTTATAAACTACATCAGGTAAGTCTTGTCTTAATATTGGTTTATTTGTTGGTATTTGTACAACGTCCATTTTGTAGATTGATTTAAATTCTTCTTCTTCTGTTTTAGCTGTACCTGTCATACCTGCAAGTTTTGAATACATTCTAAAGAAGTTTTGGAATGTTATTGTAGCAAGAGTTTTTGATTCTCTTTGTACGTGTAAACCTTCTTTTGCTTCTATAGCTTGATGTAAACCTTCTGAATATCTTCTACCAAACATTAGACGACCTGTAAATTCGTCAACTATAACTATTTCGCCATCTTTAGAAACGTAGTCTACGTCTTTTTTCATTATAGCGTGTGCTTTAAGCGCTTGGTTGATGTGGTGGAATAATTCAGTATGTTCAACATCTGTTATATTCTCAACGTTGAAGTAAAGTTCTGCCTTTTTAATACCAGATTCACTTAATGAAACTGCTTTTTGTTTTTCATCTATTTCATAATCTCCATCTGATGGAAGTTCTTTTTCTTCTTCTGTTTTTTCTTGTTGTGTTTTACTTGGTCTTTTTAATGTTAATACGAATGTATTAGCATCTGTGTATAAATGCGTAGATTTATCCCCAGGTCCAGATATTATAAGTGGTGTTCTAGCTTCGTCTATTAATATAGAATCGACCTCATCGACGATAGCATAGTTTAATTCTCTTTGAACTCTTTGTTCTTTGTGAATTACCATATTATCTTTTAGGTAATCAAATCCGTACTCGTTGTTTGTTCCGTATGTTATATCGCATTCATATTGTTTTCTTCTTTCTTCTGGACTTTGTCCGTGAACTATAACCCCTACAGTAAGTCCTAAGAATTCGTAAACTTTTCCCATTTCCTCTTTATCACGTTTTGCTAAGTAGTCATTTACTGTAACAACGTGGACACCTTTACCTTCAAGAGCGTTAAGATATACAGGCGCTGTTGCAACTAATGTTTTACCTTCACCTGTTTTCATTTCAGCTATTCTACCTTGATGTAAAACCATCCCCCCGATAAGTTGTACTTTGTAGTGTCTCATACCTAAAACTCTTTTTGAAGCTTCTCTAACGGTAGCAAAAGCTTCTGGTAGTATATCGTCTAAAGTTTCGCCTTTTGCTAATCTGTCTTTAAAAGTATTTGTCATACTTTTTAATTCTTTATTAGTCATGGCTTCGAATTTTGGTTCCATAGCATCTATTTGATCAGCTATTTTTTCAAACCCTTTTAGTTCTCTTTTGTCTGCCATGTTAAATAAGTTATCTAAAAAACCCATTGTTTCGCATCTCTCCTCATTGCATAAATTATACTATTATACATTTTAACATAAAATTTGAATATTTAATATTAAATATTGCCTCAATCGTTTATTTTAATACTATTTTATCCCATTTAATTAAATTTAAATTCATTTTAATTTACTTCTCTATTAATTACTTTATTAATTGCTTATATTTCTTCATCCTCACTATCTTCTTGAGGTAGATAAGCATCTGTATCTTCAAAGCTAAGTTTGTCTATATTTTTAAGTTTTCGGTTAATTTGTCTAGTTCTAGTTCCTACTAATTTGTCTATTTCTGAGCTAGCTTGATTTAATTTGTTTTGTGCAGAATTAAGCACTGTTTCAAACTTAGAAAACTCAGTTTTAACAGCTCCAAGTATCTTCCAAACTTCGCTCGAATGTTTTTCTATAGCAAGACTTCTAAATCCCATCTGTAAGCTGTTTAAAAGGGCTACGAGCGTTGTAGGACCTGTTATGTTGACCTTGTACTCTCTTTGAATTAATTCCACTAAATTTTGATTTTTTAGGACTTCTGCATAAATCCCCTCTGTAGGTAAAAACATCAATCCAAAATCAGTTGTATTTGGAGGGTCTATATATTTATCCCTTATATCTTTAGCTGATTTTTTTATAAATCTTTCTAAGTTCTTTGAATTAACTTCAATTTGAGCTTGGTCTTGCATGTCATATGCATCCAACAATTTATTATAAACTTCTAGTGGAAATTTTGCATCTAGTGGCAAGTATACCATTTTGTTATCATAGTCCTTGCCTGGTAATTTTATAGCAAATTCTACAGTTTCTCGTGAACCTTTTTTAGTTATTACGTTCTTTTCATATTGTTCAGGTGAAAGAAACTGCTCTAATATTCTTTCCAATTGTATCTCGCCTAATACGCCTCTTGTCTTTGTGTTTGAAAGGACTTTTTTTAAGTCACCAACACCAGCCGCAAGACTTTGCATTTCGCCGAGACCTTTATGCACTTGTTCAAGCCTTTCACTCACCACTTTAAATGATTCACTAAGTCTTTTTTCTAATGTATTTTGTAGTTTCTCATCAACTGTAACTCTCATTTTTTCGAGATTTTCTTCTGTCGATTTTGTAAGTTCCGTAAATTTTTCATTTTGGAGTTTAATTAAATCATCTATACTATTTCTAAGATTGTAGTTAAATGCATCTAAAGTTCTCTCCATCGTTCTTGAATATGTATCAAATTGATTCTTTTGAAGTTTTGATAACTCTATCATATTAGCTAATATAGATGAACTCAGTTTGTCAATTGAGCCAGCAATTTCAGATCTATTTGATTTTTCGTTTTTTCTAGATTCTTCCCTATTTACACTCATCTCTTCTCTAAGTGTTTTTTCTACTGATATTAGTTTTTGGTCTATGTTTTTTTGCATAGGAGTTATATCTACTCCTTTTGATTTTATCGATATATAAATGTTTATTATCAATAAAATTATCACCACAACCAATAATATTTCTATCATTTACCCCTCTCCTTTCTTTTTAATTATTGACATATTTTTTATATTATTTTCGCTATATTTATTTTTTGTTGGAATTTAAAAGAGCTATCGATAATTTCTTATCGATAGCCCGCTACTTTCATTCTCTAATTAATTTGTTTCATACTATTATTCATGTTCAATTAATCCATATCCGCCTGTTTCACGTCTATAAACTATTGAAATCTCATCTGTGTCTATATTTCTAAACATATAGAAATCATGTCCTACTAATTCCATTTGTAATACTGCTTCTTCTGGACTCATTGGTTTCATATCGAATTTTTTGTGTCTTTCTATTACTATATCAAATTCTCCATCATTTTCATCAAAGCCATTGTCTTCGATATTTTGGAATCTTATGCTATCTTGACCTTTAGATTGATATTTACCTTTTAATTTATTTTTATATCTTCTTAATTGTTTATTAAGTTTGTCATAAACAACATCAATTGCAGCATATAAACTTTCTTGGCTATCTTCAGCTCTTATTATAGGTCCATTTATAGGGATTATTGTTACTTCTATTTTTTGTTTTGCTTTTCTAGCGCTTACAGTAACTTTAACTTCAGTGTCTTCATGTAGATATTTTTCTAGTTTACCTAATTTATCTTCTACAGCCCCTTTGATTCCATCTGTAAGTTCTATCTTTTTTCCTGTTATTAATATTTTCATAAGAACAGCTCCCTTCACTATGCAAAGTTCATAGTATGTACTTCACCAATTATGATAATTTTTTATGTTTTAATATATATTCTCCACCAGTTTTAAATATCCTTTTAATTTTTAATTTTTTTTTAAATTTTTTTAACTTATTTTTTGAATATATTTTAATATAATAAAACATTTTGTCTAAATGTGGATTAAATTGTCCACAAAGCCTGTGCATAATGTGGATAACTCTGTTAATAACTTTTTATATGTTGAAATTTCAACATTTTAAAAAATCCATATATCCACAATACATATGTTTGGATGTTAGTAACATCAAAATTTTTGCATTAAATCTAATAAATCATTGTTTATAAAGACTTGTTTTTTGAAAAATAATTTTCACTTTTGTAAATCTTTTATATTCAGATTCAATATTTATATCTAAATTCATTTTGTTGCAAAGTTTTTTACAAAGATATAACCCCATGCCTGTTATTAATCAAATTTTGTCAAAATATAAAACAGCAACGGATAACTTTACATTACCAATTGCTGTTTTCTCTCTACATAATAATTCTCGATATTTCTACTGTTACTATTTTTAAAATTATTCCGGCACACATTATAAAAAATAAAATTTCTCTAACATTTTGACTTTTTACAAATAATGATATGATAGATGAAATTATAATAATGCCAGCTCCTATACATCCTATTATAGTCGGGATGCTCACAAGTTCAAATATTCCACCGGCTATAGCTGTCTCCTCAACAGCATTTTGGATAGTAATATCCAGTCCATCTCGCGCTGCTGCAAAACAACAAACCACAAGGCCGTATATAACAAGAATTAATATTCTTCTACCCCAAAATTGTATATTGTCCCTATTGATAAAACAATAAGACATAAATCCAATCAATATAAGAATGAGTATTGTTGTAATTATAGTCGTAGTGTTTGAAAAATATAATTTCACACTATTCGCCCCTCTTTCCATACCAATCTAAAATTGCCTTTAGATTCTTTTCATCAACGTATTTTCCTCCATGTAACATCATTTCTAACATTTGATCTTCTTCTTGTGTTCTATCTTGTTTATTAGCAAGACCTTTCCCCGCTGTTTTTACCATAATTGTCATCATAAGTTTATAAATTCCATGGAGTTTTTTAACATCGAAACCGCCTTGTAAAGTAAAGACTGGTATTGAGCTTGGAATTTTATTTTTCGTTCTAACTTCTTTAACTTGTGTTCCTGTTTCCCCCATACCAACAGCACCTACAGCACACACATCATAATCTTTTATTGCTTTTTTATATCCCTTTACTCCACTCGCCATAATCCAGCCAAGATATATAATTTTACCGCCTGGTTTAACCTTATTTTTTATTTCATCAAGTGAATAATAAGGCAAAGATAATTTATCACTTAATAACTTAGCGTATTCTTTTGTTGTACCAGTGTTTGAAGTATAAACTATTGCTTCCATCTTTTTCTCCCTTCTTATTAATTTATTATTGTTACTCTTAATCTAAATTTTTTATAGACTATTTTTACTAATTATTTATTTTTTTAGAAAACCTCTCAACATGATTTTTTAACATTTCCGTTAAATCATCACCCTCTCTTTTATTATCATAAAGACTATACATCAAGAAAATTGGACCATAAAACTCAATTGCCAATTGTTTTGCCTCTTCTTTTTTTCCTGTTATTCCCGCAAACAAATATGTCATATAGTCTATCGGCCCAGAAACCAAGTATTTCTGATATAAATCTGACATTTCTTGATTTCTATACTGCTCTAAAGTAAGCATTCTTCTGAATAAAGATGAAAATTCTTCTTCCGTCCAATGTTTAAATTGTGCTTCTGTATAAATTCTGATTTTATCAGTAGATATATTTCTATATTCTTTTATGATTTCATCCATATTTCCATCTGGCATATTGTACTCTCTTGCCCTTGCATAATCTAATTCATCCATTCTATTTATAATACTGTCAAAAATATCTCTTTTGTTTTTATAATGCTTATATAATGCACTTTTCGCCATTCCTAATTCCCCAGAAATTTTGCTGATTGAAACAGCTTCATATCCATCCTGGGCAAACAGTTTAAGCGATGTTAATAAAATTTTCTCTTTTGTCGTACACATTTTAAACCTCCTTAGCGAACCATAGTTCACCTTATATTTATATAGTAGTGAACGGTAGTTCACTTGTCAAGTAATAAATCTAACTTTTTTACTTTATATCTTTATTCCTCTATATTTTTCTTATATCCAAAATAAGTCGCTATAAAATATATCAAGTATATAAATAAAAATAATGATAGGCTATATAATATTGCATATAAATATGAGTATTCGCTACTTAGTACTGGATTAAGAAGACCGTTTAATGAGGTTGTAACTGAAATATCAATTATAATTGGATAAATTACTGGGAATAAAAAGAATATTAATAATTGCTTTCTTATTGTTTTATATATTCGGCTTTGCTCTATGCCTAATTTACTTAAAATTGAATAATGATATTTATATTTTGTGGAATCACTCAAGGTTTGTATTGCTAAGATAGTCGCTACAATTGCTGTGAATATATTTCCGTCTTTTAAAAATAATATTCTCTGGCAGAAACTTGCACTAAAAGCATCATGTGTTACCATCAATATTGTAGCATTTAAATTTTTATTTATTTCATCCATAGTTTCAAGTAACATTCTCGAACTTTTTGAATCAAGTGCACCCGTTGGTTCATCTGCTAAAATTAATTTTGGATTATTTATCAACGCCCTAGCACATGCACATCTTTGTTTCTGTCCACCTGAAACCTCATATGGAAATTTATCTAGTATACCTTCTATGTCCAATCTTTTTGCTATATCGTTTACCATTTCGTCTATCTTATTTTCATTCTTTTTATTTATAATTAGTGAAAGTGATATATTTTCAGCTATTGTCAAAGTATCTAGTAAATTAAAATTTTGGAATACAAACCCCAAATTATTTCTTCTAAATGACGCTATGTCTCTATCTTTTATTTCTGTTATATCATTGCCGTTAATTATAATTTTGCCAGCTGTAACTGTGTCTATTGTTGATATACAATTCAAAAGTGTAGTTTTTCCACTTCCGCTAGCCCCCATAATCGCCACAAATTCTCCTTCATTTACAGTAAATGAAATATTATCTATTGCCTTTGTTATATTATTTTTTGTTCCATAGTATTTTTTTAGATTCTCTATTTTTAAAATATTTTGCATAAAATCCACCTCTTATTTTTTTAGGATTTAAGATCTTAAATTTAATTATTTTTATTAGTTAACCTATAACTATTGTATCAACAAAAGGTATAGGATTTTATTACACTTTTGTTAGGTTAATTATTATATTTTAAAATTTAACCTAAACAAAATTGCTTATATGTCTTAAAATATATAAATAGCTGAAAATAATATAAAAAGGAGTTTGAATAATGATAACTAAAGAAATGATAGAAAACGAAAAAGGTTATTACGCAAAACATTTTGCTATGGACCATTCGTTAAAAACAAATGCTCAAAATTTATTGTGGGAGTTTAATAATACAAGACCTGATGAAAGTGAAAAACGCGCTAGTATTTTACAAAAATTGTTTGGAACTTGTAGTCCTATAACTTTTATCGAACCAAATTTTAAATGTGACTATGGTTTTAATATTCACACACACGGATTTGCCTTCATAAATTACAATTGTGTTATGCTTGATACTTCTCCAATTAATATTGGTGAAAATGCATTTATCGGACCTGGGACTTGTCTTTCTTGTGCGGGCCATCCGATTTATCCTTCTGAACGTATTGTTGAGGGTATTTCTACATCTAAACCTATAACTATCGAAAACGATGTTTGGATTGGGGCTAATTGTACAATCTTTGGTGGCGTTACAATTGGGGCTGGAACTGTAATCGGCGGTGGTAGCGTTGTAACAAAAGATATCCCTGCCGGTGTTGTTGCTGCTGGAAACCCATGTCGTGTTTTACGTCCTATAACTGAAGAAGATAGATTAAATTTAACAAAGGATTTCAGAATTTTATAGAATACTTTTATATCAGAAAATCAAAACAAATTTTTATTTACTTAAAATGTATCATATTTTCTATACAAAAAAAGTAGGTGCATTTGCACCTACTTTTTTCAAAGTTTATGAATTATTTTGTTACTAATTCAACTTCAACTGGTATAGATTTTTCAACAGCTTCTCCGTTTATTATTTTTATAGCTGTTTCTACTGCTGTTGCACCCATTAAGTCTGGTTTTTGAGCAACTGTTGCTGCCATTTTACCTTTTTTAATTGCTGCTACTGCATCATCTGTTGAGTCGAATCCAACAACTATTATGTTTTTGCTTCCGATTGCTTCTACTGCTCCAAGTGCCATTTCGTCATTGTGAGCGAATACACCTTTTATATCTGAGTTAGATTGAAGCATATTTTCCATAACTGTCATACCTTCAGAACGATTGAAGTTAGCTGTTTGACTAGATACAACATTTAATTGGTCATCTGCTATTTTGTGGAATCCTGCTCCTCTGTCTATTGTTGCACTTGAACCTGAAGTTCCTTCTAACTCAACAACTTTTGCATCTTTTCCAACTAAACTTACTAAGTATTCTGTTGCCATTCTCGCACCTTCAACATTGTCAGATGCTATTGAACAATCTACATCTACACCGTTAACTGCACGGTCTAAAGATATAACTTTGATACCTTTTGCTATTGCATCTTTTACTGCTGGTGCAACTGCATCAGAATCAACTGGGTTTACTATTAAAACACTTATATTTTTTGAAATTAAATCTTCTATATCACTTGTTTGTTTTGCTGCATCATCACCAGCATCTACTACTATTAAATCTCTTCCTTCTTCTTTTGCTTTATCCTTCGCACCTTGGCTTAATGTTACGAAGAATGGGTTATTTAGTGTAGATACTGAAAATCCTATGCTTCCGTTTCCTACTAAACTTCCGTCTGAACTTGCTCCATTTTCTTCACCTTCTATACTACATCCTACTAAAGAGAATGCTAATATTGCTGATGAAACAAGAGCAACTAATTTTTTAAGTTTCATTTTTATCCTCCTAATATTTACGGGCTATTTTTAATACTTAACGTTTACGGTCTGATAAAACCGCTATTAATATAACTAATCCTTTTACTACATCTTGATAGTAAGAAGATACACCTAATATGTTTAATCCGTTATTTAATACTGCTATTATTAGAACACCTACAAATGTTCCCCATATTCTACCTCTACCACCGTTCATACTAACTCCACCAAGTGCAACTGCTGCGATTGCATCTAGTTCATATCCGTCACCTAGTGTTGGTTGTGCTGAACCTAAACGAGATAAAAGTATTAATCCTGCCATAGCTGCCATTAATCCTGAGATTGCATAAGTAGCTATTTTAGTTTTGTCTATGTTTATACCTGCTAATTTTGCAGATTTTTCGTTACTACCTGTTGCATAAACTTTACGTCCAAAAGTAGTTCTTTCTAATATAAACATAAATCCTATAAATATTAATATAAACATTATTACTGGGAATGGGATATTTAATATAAGCCCTTTTCCTACGAATTTTAATAAATAACTATCTCCTAAGTTAGAGATTGGTTTACCATCCATGAAGATCATTGTTAATCCTCTGAATACTGTCATTGTTATTAATGTTGCGATGAATGGTTGTAAACGACCTTTTGTTACAAACACACCACTTATTATACCGAATACTACACCTAATACTAATGCTACTATCATAGCTATTGCTACTGGTGTTCCATTAGCTATTAAACTAGCACATATTGCTGTTGTAAGAGCCAATACCGAACCAACTGATAAGTCGATTCCGCCAGTTAAAATAACACAAGTCATCCCGAAGGCAATCAGTCCGTTTATTGAAGATTGTCTAAGTAATGATAAGAAGTTCTTTACTGTTCTGAACTCTGGGCTTATGATACTTATCACCGCTACTAAAAGAATTAAGGCAATTACCGCACCTAAATCTTGTATACGATTCATTACTTTCTTATTTTCCATTTAGTTCTCCTCCTGTTGCTAAAGTCATGATACTTTCTTGGTTTGCTTCTTCTTTATTTAAAATTCCTCTTACTTCGCCTTCTCTTACTACCATAACTCTATCAGACATTCCTAAAACTTCTGGTAGTTCAGATGAGACCATAATTATCGCAACGCCTTTTGCCGCAAGTTCGTTAATTATGTTGTAAATTTCTTTTTTCGCTCCTATATCAACACCTCTTGTTGGCTCATCTAGGATTAAAACTTTTGGATTAGTGTAAATCCATTTTGCAAATATTACTTTTTGCTGATTCCCACCACTTAAATTATTACATTCGTGTTGCGGTCCAAAGCATCTTATTCTTAATTCTTCTATTCCTTTATTAACAAGTTCTTGTTCTTTTTTCTTATTTATAACTCCACCGTTAGAAATTCTTCCCAGGTTAGCTAAAGAAATATTTTTCATTATACTTTCTTCAATCATTAAACCTTCTACTTTTCTATCTTCTGTTATAAATCCAATACCATTTTGTATTGCTTGTTGTGGATTTTTATTTTTTATTTCTTTTCCATCTAAGAATAGTTGTCCAGTTACATTTGGCATGTTACCGAATATAGCTTGCATTATTTCCGTTCTACCTGCACCCATAAGTCCTGATACACCTAAAACTTCTCCTGCACGAACTTCAAATGATACATTTTCAAATGCACCTGGGCAGTTTAAGTTTTTAACTTCAAATGCAACATCACCTATCTTAGAATTTCTAACTGGATATCTTTCTCCAATTTCTCTACCTATCATCATTTTAACTATGTCATTCATATCTATATCTGCAATTCTTTTTGTATCGATATAAGTACCATCTCTAAGAATTGTTATACGATCACATAATTCAAATATTTCTTCCATACGGTGAGATATGTAAACTATTGAAACGCCTTTTTGTCTTAGCGAATTTACAACTTTGAATAATACTTCTGTTTCACTTTGAGTTAATGCTGCTGTTGGTTCGTCCATGATTAATACTTTTGCATCTATCATAAGAGCTTTTGCAATTTCTATCATTTGTTGTTGTCCTATAGATAATTCATCCATTCTTTGAGTTGGGTCTATATCAACTCCAAGCATATCTAGAATTTCTTGAACTCTTTTTCTCATTGCTTTTCTGTCGCATATTCCAAATGCTTTTTTAATTTCTTTTCCTAAAAACATATTTTCTTCGACAGTTAAGTCAAATAATACATTTAACTCTTGATGAATAAATACTATCCCTGCTTTTTCAGCTTCTTGTGGGTTGTTATAACAAACTTCTTTCCCATCTACTATAACTTGTCCAGCATCTTTAGTGTAAACACCTGTTAGAATCTTCATTAAAGTCGATTTTCCTGCTCCATTCTCTCCCATAAGAGCATGAACTTCACCATCATCTAATAAGAAACCAGCATTTTTTAAAACTGCATTTCCTCCAAACGACTTATCGATTCCACGCATTTCAATTTGCATATCTCTACCTCCTTGTTTTTGTTAGAAAATACATCCCGACTGTAAAATTATATTTGCATATGGAGTTGTTTCTCCAGTACGTATTACAGCTTTGCATTCTCTTGTCATTTGCTTTAATCCAACATGCGAAACATATTCTACTTCTACATCTTGTCCTTTGAAGTATTCTGTTATTTCTGCTAATACTTGTGGATTATGTTCTTTTATTTCTTCTGCTAAAACTATTTTTTCTATTTTCATATCGTTGCCAACTTCTTTTAAAACGTCCATGAAAGTTGGTACTCCGAATTTTACTGCTAAATCAATTCTTTCTGTTTCATCTGGGATTGGAAGACCGCAATCACCTATACATATACAATCTGTATGTCCCATATATGAAAGTACTCTTGATATATCACTATTTAATATTCCATGTCTTTTCATTGATACTTTTCTCCTTACTTTTGCTTTTTACTGTAACTCTTTTTCTACTTCGCTTACTGTCGGCATTCCTGTTTGTGCACCGAATTTTTCTGTAGATAAACTAGCTGCTGTATTTGCAAAAGTTAATGCAGTTTTTATATCTGCTCCATTTGCTATTTTTACTGAGAATGCACCGTTTAGCGTATCTCCTGCACCTGTTGTATCAGCTACTTTAGCTGGTCTTGCTGGTACATTTAATATTTCACCATTTTTTAAACATGTAGAAACTCCTCTTGACCCTTGAGTTATTAATAATTTTTCTGGGTATTTTTTTAGAAGTTCTTCTGTTGAAAGTCCTTTACCAAATATTAAAACTGCCTCATGCTCATTTGGTGTTAAGTAAGTTACTTTTTCTACAACTTCCATTGGTACTTCAGCTGCTGGTGCTGGATTTAATATAACTGGTATATTATTTTCTGCACAGAACTCAACTGTGTAGTGTACTGTTTCTAGTGGTATTTCATGTTGAAGTACTACCATGTCATAATTTTTTAATTCTTCTTTTATACTATCTATATATTCTTTATCTACTTTTCCATTAGCTCCTGGAACAACTATTATTGTGTTGTCATTTTCTGCAACTGTAATCATTGCTATTCCTGTAGGAACTCCATCTAATACTTTTATGTTATCTGTTTTTATGCTGTGGTTTTTCATGTTGTCTATCATTTTCTTTCCGTTCTCATCATTACCAACGCATCCAAACATTTCTACTTCTGCTCCAAGCTTAGCCATAGCTACTGCTTGGTTAGCACCTTTTCCTCCTGGTATGTAGCTTATACTATCTCCCATTAATGTTTCACCTTTAAGTGGTATTCTTTCTGACGTTACCGTCATATCTATATTAATACTCCCTACTACTGCAAGTTTCATATTTTCACCCTCTCGTTTTGCTTTTTATCGTCCGTTTCTCTATTGAGTAATTATATGTGTTACTCTTTTTCATTTTTTCCTTTCTAATTATAAGTGTTTTTATATGAAATCGTCAACATTTTTTTACAATTTACTACATTTTTTTCTATTTTAGAGCATAATCCACGCATTTTATAGGGATATATATAATTAAATAGTATATCACATTTAATTTTCTAACTATTTTTAAATACTTTTAGTAAAAAATATATCTTCATTTATGATTATCTATATAAAAAACGCCTCTAAGATAAAGTATTGTTCTTTATCTTAGAGGCGTCATAAGTAGTATAATTTAGCCAACAAAAAAGTACCTAAAAGGTACTTATATGAATATTCAGCTGACCTGGTTTTTGACCCCACACTCGCCTACTGCGACGTTCGCTCTGGGTTTGCCGCACTACTAGCCGTCTCGATTTAGAATTTTATTGGTTATCGGTAGGTCTTACTTCTAAGCCGCACCATGATCATCAACCCCGCTTTTGGCGTTGACTTACGTGGATCCCTTTGCCTGCGACTGGCTTGGACTTTCAACCACAGACCTGAATAATCACTAATATATTTTAATATCTTATGATAGATATGTCAATAGAATGATTTACCTTATATAACTATTTTTATGTTAGTCATTTTCTTTGTCAGATATATATGTATCTCTTGCCCTCGTTAGTAAGGTTAATACGGTTATTTTATTTACAGGAATTAATCTAAGAAGTTTTGATATTTCGTTAGTTGTAGATGCTGTCGTAAAAATATCATCTATTAATATTACATTTTTATCTTTGAGTAAATTGTTTTTATCTTTTATAATGAATGAATTTTTTACTTCTTGTTCTCTTTCTTTTTTATTTAAATTGTATAATCTTTTAGTATTTTTACACCTAACTATACAATTTAAAGTTGGTATTCCTGTTATATCACTCAAATCTTCTGCTATTTTTTGTGCTTGATTAAATCCTCTCTTCCTAAGTCTCTTTTTATGTAAAGGAACGAATAATAGATAATCCGCACTTAAATTCTCAAGCTCCATCTTTTCACTCATAATCTGTGCAACATATCTACAAAAATAAGTTTTATTTTTATATTTAAAGTCTAATATCATCTTTTTACTCGTTTTATCGTACTCTATACAAGAAATCGCCCGATCAAAATAAAAACTTCTATGTGTGCAAGATGGACAGTCTTTAATATTTTCATATTCTAAATTGTGGTGTATGATTGGTTTCCCACATTTTAAACAAGCATCTTTTAAAAAGTGTAATTTATTGAAACAATCTTTACATATAGAATATGTGTTGGTTAGTTTTATAGGATTGTCACAGATTATGCATGAAATATTTTTAGGATATATAAAATCTAGTATTGTATCTTTGAAGGATTTAAGTATTGATTTTATATCATCTATATTTTTTATATCATTTATATATATCTTATTTATTTTTATATTATTATCTAAATCCTCATTACTTTCTATTACTTTATTATTAAGTTGGTTATGAGTTTTTTTATTTTTATCATAATATCTTTGAATAATTTTTCTATCTATTATCTTCAATAAGCAGACCCTCTTTTTTTAATTTATTTAACTTAAGTGCTAAATTAGAGTATCTGTCATTACTTCGATTGTTTTTTATCATAAATTCTAGGTACTTAACTTCTCCAACAAGTACAACCTGTTTCTTTGCACGTGTGACAGCTGTGTAAAGAAGATTTCGGCTAAGTAGCATTGGCGGTGCCCACGCCATAGGTATTACGACGATTGGGAACTCACTTCCTTGGCTTTTGTGGATAGTTGTGCAGAAACTGTGATCTAATTCGTCTAGTTCGTCGTATTTATAAGTTACTATTTTTAAACTATCGAATATTACAAATATCTCTTTCTTTTCTTTGTCTATATAGTAAATATAGCCAATATCTCCATTATATATACCATGTCCGCTGTTGCTTCCGTCTTCGCTTTTCCACTTTCTAGTGTAGTTATTTTTAATTTGCATAACCTTATCGCCCACTCTAAATGTTCTCTTAGAAAATACTTCTTCAGTTTTATATTTATTTGGAGGATTTAAACTTTTTTGAAGTTCTATATTTAAATTATTCACACCAAGCGTTCCTTTTCTCATTGGCGATAAAACTTGGATATCTTTTAATTTATCCACACCGTAGAATTTCGGCAATCTCTCGCTTACTATTCCCACAATTTCTTGTAGTATATCGTCGCCTTCTTTTTTAATAAAGAAGAAGTCTTTACCCTTTACGTTTAATTTTAAAGGTTCTCCTTTATTTATTTTATGGGCATTGACTACTATCATACTCTCCTGAGCTTGTCTAAATATTTCATTTAGTCTTACTGTATTTATAACTTCTGAATCTATAAGGTCTTTTAGGACATTTCCTGCTCCAACAGAAGGCAACTGGTCGCTATCTCCTACAATTAAAAGTCTTGTGCCTGATTTTATCGCTCTAAGCAAGCTATACATAAGCACAACGTCAACCATAGAAACCTCATCTAAAATAACAACATCTGCATCAATAGGGTCTTCTTCATTTTTCATAAATGTAAGGTCATCACTATCCATACCAAACCCCATCTCTAAAAGCCTGTGTATTGTTTTCGCTTCTTTATTAGATGTTTCACTCATTCTCTTTGCAGCACGCCCTGTAGGAGCTGCTAAAACTACCTTTTGGTCGTTATTTTCAAATACTTTGATGATTGTATTAATTGTTGTTGTTTTTCCTGTCCCTGGCCCACCAGTAATTATTACAACACCTTGTTCAATAGCTTCTTTGACAGCCATAATCTGATTTTGGGCAAGTTTTATTCCATCTTCTCTTTCAATCATCTTTATTTCATGGTCTATGTTTATTTTTAAGTCTTCAAAATCGACCTGAGAAAGTCTTATCATCTCTCTGCATACTCCGTTTTCTGCCATATAGTATGGCATCAAATATACATTTATATCATTATTATCTTTTTCAACGTGTATTTTTTGAGTATATGCTAATTCTATAACACCTTCTTTTATATGTTCTGCCTCAACATCTAAAACTTTTACTGCTTGTGGAACTAATATACTAAGTGGCAAATATGTATTTCCATTAGATGTACTTTGATTTAGTGTGTATAAAATTCCTTGGAATATTCTATCTCTAGAATATTTATCTATGCCTAGCTTCTTTGCAATGTCATCTGCAACTTTAAATCCAATTCCTCTAATATCTTCAGCAAGTTTATAAGGATTTTTGTTGATGATACTTATTGCTTTATCTTTATATTTTTTATAAATTTTTAAACAGTAATTAGGAGTTATTCCATAAGGAGATAACTGCATAATTATATTTCTAAGCTCTCGATTTTCTTCATAACTCTCTGTTATTTGTTTTATTTTTTTTGAACCTATTCCTTCAACTTCTTTTAATCTCTCTGGAGTGTTTTGGATTACATCTAGAGTATCTACTCCAAATTTTTCAATAATCCTCAATGCCATTTTCTCTCCTATACCATGAATCATACCAGAAGATAAATAAGCGTAAATTCCCTCCAAAGAAGAAGGTGTTACAGGCATAAAACTTGTCACTTCAAATTGTGAGCCATAAGTTTTATGTGTTACCCACTTACCTTCTACCTCTATACTTTCACCGACAGATAATGTCGGCATACATCCTACAATTGTTACCTCTTCGTCCTCATTTGCAAGATAAGCTATAGTGTATCCATTTTCTTCATTTTTAAAAACTATATCACTTATCATACCTTCTAATTTTTCCATAATACACACTCCTAATTGCATTTATATCCTATTAATATATTAATTTATTTCAACTTTATTTTATTATCTTTTATATTGCATTTTATATTCACTGTCAATTATCCATAACTTAATATAATGATTTTAAGTTGTAGATAATTATACCTATAAAAATATTATACTAGTTTTTTAAATAAAAAAAGACCCTGTATTTATATAATACAAGGTCCTTTATATTTAAAGTTATATTAATTTCTAATTAACTATATACCAGCTTGTTCTTTTAAAGTTTCAGCTTTATCAGTTCTTTCCCATGGTAAATCTATATCAGTTCTACCGAAGTGACCGTAAGCAGCAACTTGTTTGTATATAGGTCTTCTTAAGTCAAGGTCTCTTATTATAGCACCTGGTCTTAAGTCGAAGTTTTTGTTTATTAATTCAACTAATACTTCTTCAGAAACTTTTCCAGTTCCGAAAGTATCAACGAATATTGATAATGGTTTAGCAACACCGATTGCGTAAGCTAATTCTATTTCACATTTGTCTGCAAGTCCAGCAGCAACTATGTTTTTAGCTACGTATCTAGCAGCATAAGCAGCAGATCTATCTACTTTTGTTGGATCTTTACCAGAGAATGCTCCACCACCGTGTCTAGAGTATCCACCGTAAGTATCTATTATTATTTTTCTACCAGTTAAACCAGTATCTCCTTGTGGTCCACCTATAACGAATCTACCTGTTGGGTTGATGTAGTACATAGTTTCTTCATCTAATAATTCAGCAGGTATAACAGCTTTTATAACGTGTTCTATTAAGTCTCTTCTTATAGTTTCGTTATCAACACTTTCACTATGTTGAGAAGATATTAATACAGTATGAACTCTAACTGCTTTGTTTCCTTCGTATTCAACAGTTACTTGAGTTTTACCATCTGGTCTTAAGTAATCTAATAATCCAGATTTTCTAACTTCTGTTAATCTTCTTGATAATTTGTGAGCTAAAGATATTGGAAGTGGCATTAATTCTTCTGTTTCATTACAAGCGAAACCGAACATTATACCTTGGTCTCCAGCACCAACTTTTTCTATTTCTTCTTCAGTTTGTTCTCCTGATTTACTTTCTAAACCTTCATCAACACCCATAGCGATGTCTCCTGATTGTTCATCTATAGCAGTTATTACTGCACAAGTATTGCAGTCGAATCCAAATTTAGCTCTAGTATATCCGATACCTTCTACTGTTTCTCTAACTAATTTTGGAATATCAACATAAGCATTTGTACTTATTTCACCTGCAACTAATACTAAACCAGTTGTAGTAGTAGTTTCACAAGCAACTCTTGATTGTGGGTCTTTTTCTAATAATGCATCTAATATTGCATCTGATATTTGGTCACACATCTTATCTGGATGCCCTTCAGTAACTGACTCTGAAGTAAATAAATGTCTTGCCATTTTAGTTCCTCCTTAAAATTTCATAGTTTGTTCTATTTTATAATTTGTTCCCTAAAAATCTTTATTTTAAACTAAAGATTTTTCTGTTGGAATTCTAGATTATATTCTTTATTTTACAAGAAATTTAATTCTTTATACTTTCTTATAAATTAAAAAACCTCTTCTGCACAGAAGAGGTTATTGTATGCTTAAATACATGACCTCATCTTTCTAGAATTCTCTCTAGCAGGATTTAGCACCTTCCTTTTTCAAGTGGTTGCTGGGCTTCGTAGGGCCTGTCCCTCAGCCTCTCTTGATAAGGTAATCAAGAAATTTTTCTTTCAAATTTAACACTATAAATGATACCTGTTTTGTGATTCATTGTCAAGCATTTTTGCAATTCTCTTTCCCTGTTTTTGTTTTATTTTTTAATAGTCACAATTTCGTAACTCTTGTAAAAATAGTATTATTTCATACTTTAAACTCATATATTATCTAGAAGGGAGGAACTCCTATGTATTTAGCCAAAGTAAACTATAAAAGAGAAGATGTCACGCATATATTAAGTAATATTCTCAAAAATATAATCTCTGATAATACTGTAATAATATGTATAGGAACAGATCGTGCTATTGGAGATGCACTAGGGCCTCTAGTAGGTACTATGCTCAAAAATAGTGATTTTAAATACCCTGTCTACGGTACATTGGATAATCCTATTCATGCTTTAAACATTTATGAATCAATCGAACAGATTAAAAGCAAACATTCCTCGAGCCAATTTTTAGCCATAGATGCCTGTTTGGGCTCGGCAAGTAACATAGGTAATATACAAATACGAGAAGGACCTATACTTCCAGGCAAGGGCGTAGGTAAGAAATTACCCCAAGTAGGGACTTATTCTATCGTTGGCATTGTAGATAAAATAGATGAAAATAATAGATTTTCTTTTAACAATATAAGGCTTCATTTCATTTTAGAATTAGCAGAAACAATTGCTTTATCCCTGCTCCTTGCAACATAACAAAAAGTAGCTATGGTAAAATAATAAATTTTATATTATTTTAAAATAGCTACTTTTTAGTTTATATCAATATTCTGTTTATTTTAATCGATTATTTTTTAAAGCTTCCACCTGTTTCTAATAAATCAAGTGAACCTAATGATAATCCAGTTCCTTTAGCAACACAAGAAAGTGGGTCATCTGCTAATACTACTTTTATACCTGTACTTTCTTCTATTCTATCGCCTAAACCTTTTAACATAGATCCTCCACCTGTCATCACTATGCCTTTGTCGCTTATATCAGCTGCCAATTCTGGTGGTGTTTTTTCTAGTAGATTTTTAGTTGCTACTACTATTTGTTCAACACATGGGTTAAGCGCATCTAATATTTCGTTTGAATTTACAGTTATAGTTACAGGAAGTCCTTTTACTAAGTTTCTTCCGCTGATATTCATAGTTCTTGGCTCGTCCTCTTTAACAGCAGTTCCTATTTCTATTTTTAATCTTTCAGCACTTCTTTCCCCTATTAATACATTGTATTCTTTTTTAATGTATTTGATTATTGCTTCGTCAAATTTATCTCCGCCTAATTTTATAGAGTCACTTACTACTGATCCACCTAATGATATTACAGCTATATCTGTAGTTCCCCCACCGATATCTATTATCATGTTACCATTTGGTTGAGCTATATCTATTCCAGCTCCTATTGCCGCTGCTATAGGTTCTTCTATAATATAAACTTCTCTAGCCCCTGCTTTTCTTGTTGCATCTTCAACAGCTCTTTTTTCTACTTCAGTAACACCTGTTGGTACACAGACCATTATTCTCGGCATTACAAATCTGCCAAATCCTTTTTTCTCTACTATTTTTTCAATAAAATAAGATAGCATTTTTTCTGTTATCTCATAATTTGATATAACACCATCTCTTAATGGTCTTATAACGTCTATATTTGCAGGTGTTCTCCCTATCATTCTTCTTGCTTCTGTACCTACTGCTATAACTTCTTTTAATTTATTATCTACTGCTACTACTGATGGTTCTTCTAGTACTATCCCTTTTTCACTTACATATATCAGTACGTTAGCAGTCCCTAAATCTATACCTATATCAGCTCCTGACATCTATTTTCACTCCTTTTTACATTTTTGCATTTCTAAGTCTTTATATTTATATTAAATTTTATTAATAATCATTAATTCTCCTATTCTACAATATAGGCAAAAATTTGTCTTTAGTCAAGAAAAAAATGTAGGTTATCCTACATCTTTTTTTGTTGCTGGTATTTCAATTTTGTGGCCATTCCTCCTCGAATATGCCTTTCTGATTTATTTTTCTCTAAAACTTGTTTGACTTCACTAGCTAATAATGGGTGAATTTCTTCTAATCGCTCTGTTACATCTTTATGAACAGTACTTTTACTTACTCCAAAAACCTTGGCTGTTTGTCTTACCGTTGCCTGCTTTTCTAATATATATTTCGCAATAATAACCGCTCTTTGTTCTATATGAGATTTCAAGACCTCCCCTCCCTCAATATCAGTCCTATTGATATATATGAAAAAGAAGCAAAAAATATAACAGGAGACTTCTCATTTTTTATGAAAAGTCTCCTGTTTTTAACTTTATTCTAATAAACTCAATGGATTAATAGCTTTATCATTTTTGTAGGCTTCTATATGTACATGTGTACCATCTTCATTTTCAACATTTGTTGTATTGCCTACATAACCTATACAATCGCCTTCTTTAACAGTATCTCCTTTTTGTAATGATACATTTTCTTTTATGCCAGAATATATTACTGTTAAACCATCAGCATAAGATAATTTTATACTTGTTCCGTATTTATCATCTGAATATACAGATTCAACAGTTCCATCAAGTATTGATTTTATCTCTGCTCCATCTTCTGCTGCGACATCTAATCCTTTATGTATTTCCCAAACATCTAGTGTTTTTGAGTAACTAGGCATTTCTGTAGAATACTGTCTAAGTACTTCAGTTCCTATGTAATTTAATTTAGATTCGCTTTTTGTTTGTTCTTTTTCTGTTTTTTGTGTTTGTTGTTTATTTTCTTCTTTGGCTTTTTCTAGGTTTTGTTTTGATTCTGTTGATGTTGGAACAGAATCATCTTTATCTTTTACTAAATTTATCTCATTATCCTTATTAACGGAATCATTATTTGATACCAATTTATTTAGGTTTTTATTTGTAAATATAATACCACCCAAAGCTACAAGACAAATACATATGAATAAAGATAGATAAAATATATCTTTCTCTAATAATTTCTTTTTCATACTGCACCTCCAAATATATTAATACATTTAGAGTATTGACACCTTTTTTTATTTTATGCCTATATATGAAAAATTTTTTATTTTTTATATATTTATCCATGTATAATTCTATATATTTTGTTTTACTTGTTTTATATGATTTTATATTAGATATCTATTATAAACCATATTCCTTAGATATTCATTATAAAATTATATTCTAATATATATCTTTTATTTTTGTGTCTGTGTAGTAATGTAGTAGTATCTCGTCGTATTTATAATTTTTTTGTGCCATACCTTCAGCACCCCATTGGCTCATACCTACTCCATGACCATAACCTCTTACTTTGAATATAACTGTATCTTTATTAAATCCTATGTCAAAGTTAGAAGAATTTAAACCAAAAATAGTACGCATATTTCTACCCGTAATCTTTTTGTTTCCAACTTGAATATTATTTACTGAGCCAGCAGCAGTTCTGTCTAATATCTTCACTACTTTATCCAAATTTTCAATAGATATAGAAATACTTGAATAATTCTTTTTCAATAAGTTTACAAAGTCGTTTTTATTTATTTTTGTTTCAGTATAGTATTTCGGTGATTGTTCTTCATAAGGACTGCTCACTGATTTTAAGTATGGGTATTGTTCTGAAAATACTTCTTCACTGTTTTCTGTCTTACCACCTGATGTTGAGAAATATAGTGGTAGTATTGCCTTATCATCATATGTTAATATATGACCTTTTGTATCATCTACTGCTTGTTTTATCTTAGGATATGAATTTTTCATCCATTCATCACCCTTTTTGTTTTTTAACTCGTCATAAGATGCATATGCTTGACAGTGATTTGAATTAGTGCATATGTCCGCCCCATTATGGCCTTGTGTCATGTTATTTTCCATTTTGTAGATAATATAAGTCCTTGCAGCTATTGCCTGAGCCTTTAAAGCCTCTTCAGAGAAGTCTGATGACATTTCTGATGCGACAACTCCATATAGAAATGTTTCTATGTCCATTTTCTCTATAGTATTTTTACTACAATGATATACAGTTATGGTTGGACTTTTAGAATCTACAGTTTCATAGGTATCTTTTTTCTGTTCTGATTTTTGCGTTATTTTTTTAGCAATTTCAGAACTAGCCACTTCATTTTTTCCATAAAAGAGCACACTAATTAAAACAGGGAGCAATATACAAAAAATCATTGTCCCTATCAAAAATATTATAGGTTTTTTCATATAATTAATGCCTCCATAGATTTCTATATGCATAAATATATGAAAAAACCCAATTATTTATTCCTATCTAAAATGTCTTACTTTACTAATAAATGTCGATAACCACATATAAGTAAATATTAAAATTCATATAGCTAGTAATTAGAATTAGTCTTCTACTATTTCTATATTACCACCTAAAGATCTTATTTTCTTGTCTATATCAACATATCCTCTTTGTATATGATATATTTCACCTATTTGAGTTTCTCCTTCAGCTATAAGTCCGCATAATATAAGTGCAGCTCCTGCTCTTAAGTCAGTTGCATTTACATTAGCTCCGTAAAGTTGGTCAACACCTTTAACTACAGCTGTTCTTCCTTCTATTTTTATGTCTGCACCCATTCTGTTGAATTCTGCAACGTGCATAAATCTATTTTCAAATACTGTTTCTATTACAACACCAGTTCCTCTAGCAACTGTAAGCATAGCCATTATTTGTGCTTGAACATCTGTAGGGAATCCTGGATGTGGTAAAGTTTTAACATCTACTGCTTTTAATTTTTCTGGTCCAACTACTCTTATTGAATTGTCCATTTCTACAACTTCGCAACCTGCTTCTATTAATTTAGCAGTTACTGGTTTTAAGTGTTCAACTAATACATTTTCAACTGTTATATCACCTTTTGTCATAGCTGCAGCAACCATGTAAGTTGCAGCTTCTATTCTGTCTGGTATAACATCATGTTCAGTTCCTTTTAATTCTTTAACACCTTTTATTCTTATAGTGTTTGTACCTGCACCTTTAACATCTGCTCCCATTTCGTTTAGGAAGTTAGCTAAGTCTACTATCTCTGGTTCTTCTGCTGCATTTTCGATTATAGTAGTTCCTTCTGCAAGTACTGCAGCCATCATTATATTTTCAGTTGCTCCAACAGATGGGAAATCTAAGTATAATTTAGATCCAACTAATTTATCTGCTTTAGCTTCTACAAATCCGTGATCCATTATTATATCTGCACCTAAAGCTTTAAATCCTTTTAAGTGTAGGTCTATTGGTCTTGTTCCTATTGAACATCCACCTGGCATTGATATTTTTGTTTGGTTAAATCTAGCAAGTAATGGTCCCATTACGAAGAATGAAGCTCTCATTTTTCTTACTAATTCATATGGCGCTTCACAAGTAGTTAAGTTACTTGCGTCTACTGTTAAAGTTTTGTCTTTGTATTCAACTTCCGCACCAAGGTGTCTTATTAAGTCTGATATAACGTGTACATCTGTTAAATCTGGTACTTCGTGTAAAACTGATTTACCTTTTACTAATAGTGTTGCCGCTATTATAGGTAATACTGCATTTTTTGCTCCATCTATTCTAACATTACCTTTAAGTGGGTTACTTTTCTTCACAATTATTTTAGCCATAAATATGTCTCTCCTCAATCTAATAATCTATTTTTATTATAGGTGTAGCCATATATATTGTCGTTCTATCATCATCTTCGCTATACCTAATTCCTATATTCAAATTCATTTCTCTATCTAAATATTTTAAGTTATTTTCTTTTAATAATTTACTATATGCATTTACTGATAAAAAGTTTTCTTCCTCTATATCATCAATTTTTTCAGCATACATATTATATAATATTTTTTCCAAAATAGCACTAATTTTAGCGTTATTTAATTTATTTGTATATTCTCCTGCTATACAAATATTAATATTTACTTTATCTGAATATTTGTTTAGTTCATTTTCTAACTTAACATAAACATTCTCTATATTTTTATATACTTTATTATTTAATATGTCAACTATTATATAGAATTCTTTTGAATTTTTTTTGACTCCAACTATTGAAATTCCTTTATCTTCGTCATCATAATTTACATATATTTCACCTTTTTGCATTTTTGAGCTTAACTCACCATGACCATCACCTAAATTTTTTGCAATTTCTGTGCAAATGTCTTTTAGTTGATTCATGTCCATTTCTTTTTCTATTATTATGCTAGATTTTATGTTATAAAATTTGAAATTAGATTCAGTCATCTCAAAACTTTCTATGAATTTATCTATCCATTGTGTTTGATTTTGTTGTCCATAAATTGTAATTGCTCCAAATAAAGATAAGATAAGTACAAAGAAACATATCATTGCTTTAAATAATTTCATTTTAAAGTCCCCCTCTAATTTATCTTTACTTAAAGTATCTACAGATTTATTGTTTTTAAACGTAATTATTTTAACTTAAGATTATTAGTAATTAAATCTAGATTTTTATTAAATATTTATTATTTCTATTAATTGTTGTTAAGGCTTTATTTTCGTATATTTCAGCTTTTATCAATGTTTTAATCATATAAGTATTTTTTCTCGCTTATACTAGCATTTATTCGATTATTTGATATGTATAATTTTTACATCTATCTTATTAACCGATACTTAATATGTCTTTTAATTATTTTAATAAGAGATATTTTTACACAAAACAAAAGTGCAACCGAAGTTGCACTTTTTTAATGTATTTATAATATTGGGGGAATATTATGAGGAATACATTTATATTATGGTCAATAAAAAAAATTATATACACAAAAAATAAAATTTTTCTTTTTTATAAATTTTTTAACTAATAATGATAATACTTCTTCCCAAAGCAAAGACCCATTTTACTTATGTAAAATGGGCCTTCTAGCTAATGTGTATGTGTTGTTAAATTATTTTTTTGTATTGTATTTATATTAATTTTTTAAATTAAATTCAAATTATTCAACTGTAACTGATTTAGCTAAGTTTCTTGGTTTATCTATATCGCATCCTCTTTCTTTTGCAACATAGTAAGCTAATAATTGAAGTGGTATTACACTTAATATACCAGCTAATATGTTATCAACTTCTGGGATGTATATAACTGCATCAGAAGATTTTTCTACTTCTTTGTTTGTTTCTTCAGTTATTGATATAACGTTAGCTCCTCTTGCTTTAACTTCTTGCATGTTAGATAACATTTTTTCGAATAGGCGTTGTTGAGTTGCTAAAACTATTACTGGAACACCTTCTTCTATTAATGCTATAGTACCATGTTTTAATTCACCAGCTGCAAATGCTTCAGCATGAGTGTAAGATATTTCTTTTATTTTTAAAGCACCTTCCATTGCAGTTGAGTAGTCAAGACCTCTACCTAAGTAGAATATGTCGTTTTTGTCTACTAATTGTTTTGATATTTCTTTTATTTGTTCTTCACATTTTAATACTTCTGTAACTTGCTCTGGTATAGCTTTTAATTCTTCTATATAGTTCATGTACTCTTCTTTAGTTATAGTACCTTTCTTTAATGCGAAGTCTAATGCTATCATTACGAAAGCTACTATTTGAGTAGTGTATGCTTTTGTAGAAGCAACTGCTATTTCTGGACCAGCCCAAGTGTATAATGTGTAGTCAGATTCTCTAGCTATTGAAGAACCAACAACGTTAGCTATTGATAATACTGTAGCACCTTTAGCTTTAGATTCTCTTAAAACTGAAAGTGTATCAGCAGTTTCACCAGATTGACTTGCTAATATAACTAAAGTGTTTTCGTCTATAAATGGATCGCTATATCTGAATTCTGAAGCTATATCAGTTATTACTGGTACTTTTAAGAATCTTTCTACAGCGTGTTTTCCTATAAGTCCTGCATTATAAGCAGTACCACAAGCAACTATATATATTTTGTTTATTTTGTCTAATTGCTCTTTTGTTATATCTATATCATCTAATTTTATTTCACCATTTTCATCTAATCTTCTCATTAGAGTGTTGCTGATTGCTTCTGGTTGTTCATATATTTCTTTTATCATGAAATGGTCGTATCCACCTTTAGATGCTGCTTCAACGTCCCAGTTTATTTCGTTTACTTTTTTGTCTACTACTTCTCTGTTTTCGTTTAATATTTGAACTTTGTCTCCTAATATGTGAACATATTCGTCGTTTTCTAAGTAGTAAACTTTTCTTGTATATTTTAATACTGCAGGTATATCAGATGCTATGAAGTTTTCACCTTCACCTAATCCAACTATTAATGGACTGTCTTTTCTTACTGCTACTAATTCTTGGTCGTTATCTGTGCATATAACACCTAATGCATAAGCTCCTCTGAATCTAGCTGTAGCTTTGTAAACTGCATCTAAAAGATTTCCTTCGTAGTATTTGCTAACCATATGAGCTGCTACTTCTGTATCTGTTTGAGATATGAATTCATATCCTTCAGCTTGTAATTCAGCTTTTAATTCTAAGTAGTTTTCTATTATACCATTGTGAACTACTGCTATTGTTTTTTCTTTATTAAAGTGAGGATGTGAGTTTACATCTGATGGTACACCATGAGTTGCCCATCTTGTATGCCCTATTCCTAAATGTCCTTTTATTGGATTTTTTTCTAAATCTTCAGCAAGTACTGCTAATCTACCTTGGAATTTTCTTATTTCTAATTCATTTTTACCATTGTTTACAGCAACACCTGCAGAGTCATATCCTCTATATTCTAATTTTGAAAGCCCATCGACTAAAACGTCTGTCGCTTGTCTATTACCTAAGTATCCTACTATTCCACACATAATTTGTGTCCTCCTAAAAAATATTTAATTTATATATTTTTAAGATTTCGGGTCAATCCACATGGGTTTCTTTTTGTTTAATAGGATTACTCCCATTCTTTGTAGAAATCCTCCGATGGTGGCACACCGCAGAGCATCCGCCGATATTTCGATTAACTCTGACCTCGTCAACTTAAAAAATTAAGTTCTGGCGCTTGATAAACACTAGTTTTATTCTAGTATTTACAATTAACTTAAGATATATTCGGGCATAAAACCACGCTATATGTGATTTTATACCCTTAATTTATTTACTTTTAAATTAGTTCTTAAGATAATTTTGCTTTTATAAGATCTGCTAGCTCTTGTGCTAACTCTCTTATTTGACCTTCATCTTTACCCTCTAACATAACTCTTACTAATGGTTGTGTTCCAGATGGTCTTATTAAAACTCTACCTGTTCCAGCCATAAGTTTTTCAAGTTTTTCTATTTCAGTTCTAATTTCGTCATTTTCCATAAATTTATTTTTAACTTCATTTCTAACATCCACATTTATTAAAACTTGTGGGTATGTTGTCATTAAAGCCGATTGTTCTGATAAAGTTTTGCCATCTTCTTTTACTATTTTAGAAACGATTAATGAACTTAAAGTTCCATCTCCTGTAGTATTATAATCTAGGAAAATCATATGTCCTGATTGTTCTCCACCTAGATTGTGGCCACTCTTTTTCATCTCTTCTATTACATACCTGTCTCCAACATCTGTAATAGCTAAATCTATTCCATATTCTTTAGCTGCTACATGAAGACCTATATTACTCATTGTAGTAACAACTAATGTATCGTTAGCTAGTTTATTTTGTTTTTTAAGGTAAACAGCTCCTAATATCATTATATGGTCACCATCTACAATTGTACCTGTCTCATCTACTGCGATTAATCTATCAGCATCACCATCATATGCAAGACCTAAATCAGCATTGTGTTCTACAACTGCTTTTTGAAGTCCTTCTGGATGTGTTGAACCGCATTTGTGATTTATGTTTTCGCCATCAGGAGTAACATTCATAGCTATTACTTCTGCTCCTAATTCTCTGAAAACTTCTGGTGCAACTTTATAAGCTGCTCCATTTGCACAATCTAAAACTACTTTTAATCCTGTTAAGTCAGTATCTACTATAGATTTTAAATAATCTACATAGTCTTGAGCTGCTGTATGTTTATGAATTCTAACACCAACCTCATTCCCTATAGGATTATAAGCTATTTTTTCCATATTATCAATATATTCTTCTATCTTTAACTCGATTTCATCATCTAGTTTAAATCCATCTTTATTGAAGAATTTAATACCGTTGTCTTCCATTGGGTTATGTGATGCAGATATTACAACTCCACACTCAGCACCATATTTTCTAGTTAGGTATGCAACACCTGGTGTAGGTATTACACCAACAGTAATTACATCACAACCAACAGACATTAAACCAGCAATTAAAGCTGCTTCTAACATATCTCCTGATTGTCTTGTATCCTTACCTACTACAACTTTTACTTTGTATTCATTATTAGTAAGAACATATCCTCCTGCTCTACCTAATTTATATGCTAAGTCACAAGTAAGCTCTTTATTAGCTACACCTCTTACTCCGTCAGTTCCAAAATATTTTCTCATAAAAAGTCTCCTTCCAAAATGAAAACCTTAATAATTATTATATCAGTAAATGTCAAAAAAATTTCTTACAAGTTTATAACATTTATTTCCAAGTTATCATGTATATTTTCAATGTATTTTAAAATCTTAATTATTTACAGCATTGTTAAATAATGAATTTGCCGTCCTAAAATTTGTCATAAACTCATTTTAATACTTAAATACAAAAAAGACAATAGCTATTTTAGCTATTGCCTTCTCTGTATTTATCTGGTATTTAAATAATTATTATTTATAATAAAATAAGCTATTTTTATTGATATTATCAATTATCTCAGAGTATATTTATTTTGACATTACATAACTAGGTTCAATCGATATACTTTTTACATTAACCCCGCTATGATTAATATTGTACTGGCTGCCAGAATTAAATCCGCCCGATAAATCAAGATATAATTTTAAATCTGATTTAGATATCTTTTCTGCTTCTCTATCGTATTCTACAGTTACTTTTATCGTCTCTGGCAAATCAAAATCCTCAAGTGTTTTGTTATCTGCATTATTTTCTAAAGTCAATTCAGAACCGGAGTATGTAAATACGCTGCTAGTTGCTTCATTAGTACTTGCAGATTTTATAGTAATACTTGTTCTATCAGAACTAATTCCACTTGGTATCTTCAAATCTATAACTTTATTATTTGATGTAAGTTCATCAACATTAATTGGTTCTGTATCAATTGAATCTATTGATTTTAAATCTTCACTTTTTCCCTTTATTTGTATTGTACTTGGTGTTATTGTAAAATCTTCTCCTTCAACTAATTTAGAACTATTTCCTCTAAAAACAACATTTATTTTAACTTCTTTTTGTTGTAGATATGATACTTCTGCACTTACTTTATCAAACGCTAAAGTAACATGATTTACTTCTTTTCTATCAGCATCTAATGCTTTTAATTCTAGCTGTGTAGATTGTGTCTTAGATAATTTCTTATCTGCATTAAATACAGCTTGTACATATTTTATAGACTCTACTCTACTTCTCGGTCCTGATACCATTACATTTTTCTCACTTAATGTAATGGTATCGACATCATCTTTATATTGTCCTGTTATTTCAACATTAATTTTTTTCTCTTTTTCTATACTTTTTTCTAAGTTTATAACGATAGTATCTGACTTAAAGTCCGTAGATACTTTGTCGCTTGCGCTAGCTCTCAAATAAAGCTGATTTTGCCCCTCTATAGGATTATTAATAGTCCCATATACATTTATATTATTAGCCGTTATCTTTTGTAAATCTGATAGGTTTCCTTTAACATACACAGATGCGACTAATTCTTCATCTGGATCTACAACTAACCCTAAATCGTTTATTTCATGGATATTTGTTATAGTGATAGGTATTTCTTCAAATAGTTTTGTATCCTCTGGGTCTACAACAGCCATAACATACATCCAAAGAACTATCGCACTTAATAAAGATATTATCTTTATCTTGGTATTCTTATTTAATATTTCTATCATTTGAATATACCACCTTTAAATAAACTTTTCTCAGTTGCACTCTTTCTCAAATTATTTTTTAATATATTAGCCATTCTTTCCTTAGCAATATTTCTATATAATTTACCAGATTTCGCAATTGAGACCTCCCCTGTCTCTTCTGAAACAATTAAAGTTAAACAGTCTGATACTTCACTAATACCAACCCCAGCTCTATGTCTTGTCCCTAAATCCTTTGTTAAATCCTTACTTTGACTTAAAGGTAAAAAACATGCCGCTGCCTTTATCTTAAAATCTCTAATAACCACTGCCCCATCATGCAATGGAGTATTTGGTATAAATATATTTATTAATAATTGACGTGATACATCACCATCGATAGTAGTCCCTGTATTTATTATATCTGATATTTTAGTTTCCCTTTCCATTATTATAAGAGCCCCTATTTTCTGTCTAGAAAGCGAATATAATGTTTCAACAATTTCTTCTATCATTTTATTAAGTTGTGCATCATCTTCATTTTTATTTCCCTTTTCAAAGAGCTTAAAATTAGCTCTACCTATGTACTCAAATCCTGCTCTAAGCTCTGGTTGGAATATAATACATACCGCTATAACCCCAACCTCAATAGCATTTACTAAAATCCAATAAAGAGTATGTAATTTAAATAAATCACTTATCTGTGTAGCCAATAATAATATTACAATTCCTTTAAAAACCTGTTCCGCTCTAGTATCCTTTATAAACATAAATACCTTATAGAAGATATAAGCTACTATTGATATATCTACAACATCATATATACTCATCCTTAGTATAATATTCATAAAATCATTAAAAAAATTATTTAAATCGGACATTATATCATCCTCCTATTTAATTAGTTTTCTTATTTATCCACCTCGAAATATTTAAGTTGTAATTTAAAATTTCAAGGTTTTCTGATCTATTTATTATTTGTATGTTATTTTCATTTATTTTAATTTAATTTTATTTATTTTAATATCATTTGTTATTTTTAGATTAAATATAGTTATATTAAATAATTGAATATAACTATATTCATATTAATCATTTTGATCTATTTATTTATATAGTTATTCAGATTTAATCATCTTTATATATTTATTTAAATAATTATTTAGATTTACCATCTTTGTATATTTATTTAAGTCTCTATTTAGATTAATTGTTCTGATATATTTTTGATAGATTTAATTTTATCTTACTCTATCTTATTTATTCTACTTATCTATTTTTTATATAGATGTTTTATATAAGTCCCTTATAAAATAAATTGTAAATTATTCTCTCTAGGCGCTGTGTATGATATGTATCTTAACTCTACATTATATATTATAAACTTTTATCTACATATTTTATAATTTTCATTATGTATGTTTTTATGCTTAGATTTTAATATAAATTTATATACTATCTATGGCGTAGCTTTCCAACGCTCTTCCTCAATAGTTTTATATAGTCCCTATTGTATAGTTCTAGTTTTTATTTATATTTATATATTTATATAACTTTACTATTTCTATTATAAATTTTAATTTATTAATCTTAGTTTATTAATATTAATTTTATTATTAATAACTAACCTTATATTAATACAGGTTATTAATTTTTATATTTTTCTTGTATTAATACTGCTTATTAATCCTGATATTTTCATTTTCTAACTATCTCTATTTATATATTTTAATACTTTTTTTATTAAAATTATTTACTTTTTTATGTCAATTATATCAATTTTTTATTACTTCACTTTGTATTATACTATAATAATCCAAGTATGTACAAATTATACACAAGTTTAAAGAGAAATCTGTATTTTTGTATAAAAAAAAGGCTATGTTAGCTATCTTCGTGATAAATATGACATAAAAACAACCACACCTTAGAATTTTCAATATATTGAATTCTAATATGTGGTTGATTATATAACTTACTATAAATTGTTCGTAATATATTAATATTGTCTATTAAGCTACTTCTATAAATTATAACTTTTACCAAAACCAACCTCCATATCCTATTTCAAGATGTAATATGAAAAACAAAGTTGGTAATAACAACATACTTATAATACTACAAATATAGCACATTTTCGTAAATTTATTTTCTTTATACTTCCTCTTAGTATAATCAAATAGCACTATGAAAGGTATTGTACTTAGCACTATTCTTAACAGAAATCCCAATTGTAAAAGATATTCATCATTAAGTTTTATACCATCTAGTAGTATTAATGGCAATGCCCAGCTAAACCATACTATTATGTTAGAAAATATAATTGCTGAAACATACTTTCGTATATATATCCTTTTTTCTTGTTTCATCGCATCACCTTTCTTCATAATCAACACTATTATAGTGTTTTACTTATAAGTCACAATATATGACAATTGCGATTTAGTTTATATTATATCATTTTCAACACTTATTTAAAACATAGCCTAATTTTATAAAAGGCTATGTTAAACTATTTATATCTATATATACCTATAGTTTTATATCTATCTCCTTCTAATACTTCACTAGCTCCATAATATATGCTATAATCTTCTTCATTTATTTCAACTATAGCATCTCCCTCTTTAAAATATGGAACTTCAAATATGTGATATTGAATATCTCTCATTATTCTTCTTGCATCAATAAGTGCGATTATATCTCTATATTCTAATCCATATGAACACAATTCTTCAATTCTATTTAAATCATTTTTAAACGCTTGATTTTTTACTGAATTAGATATGTATCTTATAGTATTTACAATTCCATATAAATCATTATTATCATAAGCATCCCATCGATTATTTGCCTTATCGAATAATTCTTTATATCTATCATCAAAAATAACTTGGTTCAATGCAGTATAACAGTCTCCAAATTTAAGAACTTGCTCTTGATTTAAGTTAAAGAATATATCAGTTCTTAAATCATATCGTTCTTCATCTGACATAGTAGGTTTATTTTTTTCTACTGATTCTATTATATTTATCAATTCTTGTTCTTCGCTTTCTTTTGAATAAATATCATTAGAAATAATTTGATTAATATTATTAGTATCAATTAAATTCTCATTTTTATTAATATCCAAAGTTATATCTTCTTTTGAATTACTGCACCCTGTTAAAAATAATGATATAGCAATTAAAAATAAACTTAACCTAATTACTTTTACCATATAAAATTTCCCCTTTTTATTTATAATTAATTCTCAATATATAATAATTACGAACTTAATTATATTATATAAAGTATTCAATTGTTTTCCAATTATAAAATGGTTTCATTAATTTGAAGTAAAGTTCCTTACTTTATGTTAATTCAATGAATCTATTTCTAATAGTGGCTCTAGTTACATATGTATCCTTAGTAGCTACATTCACTAGCATATCTTTAATTCGGTCATTCTTTTTATTCTTCTTACTTAGTTGTAGAAATTTAAACCAAGCCAAATAATTATTGATATATTTTGTGGATACACCATTAAAAGTCATTAACCATCTCTTAAAGCTACTGTGAAGAGCATTTATATGCTGTAAATGATAAACACTATCTATCATTGATTTTCCTCTAGGAACTTGCTTTAACTCTATGTTCAACTTATCCTTTATTCCCATATATGATTTATGTGAATCTACACAAAAAGTAGCATCTTCACATATTTTATTGTCAAAGAAGTTAACTATTTGATTTGTTGTAATTCTACCATTACAAACAGCACCCATAAGGATATTTCCTTTTCTATCAATTGCTGTCTCTATACAAATCTGCTCTTTTGATATTCCTCTTTTCTTCTTATCATTTTTACCTTTACCTCTTTTTCTAGGATTTCTAGGCATTACAAATGTAGTACTTTTAGAATGATTCCCTTTAAAAGACTCCTTAATAAAGCATTCATCTACTTCAACTATACCTTCAACTTTATCATTTTTTAATGATAAATTGATTACATCAAGTATCCTATGACGCATGTAAAAAGACGTTTTAACACCTACTCCTACTTCTTCAGCACATTTTCTTATAGAAAGTCCTAATATCATTAATTCGCAGTATTTTAGCCATTTATCTAACCCTAATTTTGTATTAGAGAATGGGGACATAGTAAACTCATCAAAACTTGTACGACAACGTTTACATATATATCTTTGTCTTCCATTAGATTTCCCATTTTTATTTACATCTTTACATTGACATTTTGGGCACTCGTATCCTTTAGAAAATCTACTTTCTTTAACATTATCTCTAATTTCAGAAGAATTAAATAAAGTACTTAATACTTCTTGTGCTACTGAAATTAACTCTGTAAGTTCATTCTTTTTTAAATCTTTTATCATAGCTTTTATATCTATTTTTGACATAATATTAGGTATCCTTTCTGTAAATTAGTTGAAATATAGTCTATACCTATATTATAGCCTATTTTAGATATAATTAATCACAAAGTTAGCTAACATAGCCAAAAAAAAAGTTTCACTAATGTGAAACTTTTATAATTGGTGAGCGCACAGGGATTCGAACCCCGGACACACGCCTTAGAAGGGCGTTGCTCTATCCAGCTGAGCTATGCACCCACATATATGGAGCGGGAAACGAGATTCGAACTCGCGACTTCAACCTTGGCAAGGTTGCGCTCTACCGCTGAACTATTCCCGCAAATTTTGGCGACCTGGAAGGGACTCGAACCCTCGACCTCCAGCGTGACAGGCTGGCATTCTAACCAGCTGAACTACCAGGCCGCATAAATAAATGGTGGGACCAACAGGGCTCGAACCTGTGACCCCCTGCTTGTAAGGCAGGTGCTCTCCCAGCTGAGCTATGGTCCCATATTGGTGACTCATAGGGGAATCGAACCCCTGTTACCGCCGTGAAAGGGCGGTGTCTTGACCGCTTGACCAATGAGCCA
>NZ_JBCLNH010000021.1:0-43121 GCF_039062665.1 Clostridium sp. 2218st1_F5_2218SCRN_220325
TGGCTTGGTTTGTTGTTGGTTTTAATTCGTGTGAATTAAAGTTTATTAATTAACCTACTGTTTAATTTTCAAAGTTCTTAGAATTTTATGGTGGACCATCAGGGACTCGAACCCCGGACCTACCGGTTATGAGCCGGGCGCTCTAACCAACTGAGCTAATGGTCCACTAAAAATATGGTGCCGAAGACCGGAATCGAACCGGTACGGGAGTATAAGTCCCGCAGGATTTTAAGTCCTGTGCGTCTGCCAGTTCCGCCACTTCGGCATGCACCACCTAGCTACGTCCTACTCTCCCAGGCAGTTGCCCACCAAGTACCATCGGCGCTAAAGAGCTTAACTTCTGTGTTCGGAATGGGAACAGGTGTATCCTCTTCGCTATAATAACTAGATATTTTATTTTGTTTTTTCGCACTGCTTAATCAGTACAGGTATAATAATACCACCTATATATTTTATTGTCAACAGATTTTTTTATTTTTTTTATTTTTTTGTTAAATATCCTTATTTTTCGCTTATTTACTATGTTTAAACTCCATTTTTTCTTATCAAAATATAACTTTTTATAGTAACTTTTAAAAAAAATAAAAAAAATATAGGATAAATATCTTAAAATAAAATATTTATCCTATATTATAAAAACAAAATAAAATTATAAAAATCTTTATAATTTTATTTTTCGTATTCTTTTCGTAATTTCTGCACTACTTTTCTTTCAATTCTAGAAATAGTCATTTGCGATATTTCTAGTTCTTTTGCTAGAGTAGACTGAGTTTTTTCTTTGAAAAATCTTCCCTCGAATATATTTCTTTCTAATTCATTCAATTTATTCACAAATTTTTCTATAAAATCTTTATATTCTATATTAGAAAAACTATCTTCTTGTCCACCTATCTTGTCAATTAAAGTTACTTCCGTATCTTCAGAATCACCATTTATAGGAGAATCTAATGAAACAGGCTGATATCCATATGATGCTTCTAAAGCTTCTAATACTTCTTCTTCTCTGCATCCTATATATTCTGCAATTTCTTTTACTTTAGGTTTTTTCTTATTTTGTTGTTCTAATAAAAGTTTTGCTTCGTTTACTTTTTTATTTAATTCTTGAACTCTTCTTGGAACTCTCATAGTCCAGACTTTATCCCTAAAGTATTTTTTTATTTCTCCTATAATAGTTGGCGTTGCAAAACTTGAAAACTCATAACCTTTTGACATATCGTAACGTTCTATAGCATATATAAGAGCTAATGAACCTACTTGGTATAAGTCTTCAAATTCAACCCCTTTATTTATATATTTTTTAGCTAATATATTAACTAAATAAAGATTTCTCTCGATTAATATATCTCTAACTTCTTTATTACTTTTATCTTGACTGTAAATATTAAATAATTCTTTATTATCCATATCTAGATAGTTGGTAACAGATGACATATCTTTCATTAATTATCAACTCCTAAATATTTTGTCATTTTTATAACTGTTCCATAATTTATATTAGATTTGATCTCTACTTCATCCATTAAACTTTGTATTATAAATAACCCAAGTCCGCTTTCTTTAGGTTCTTCTAAATTAGGCACATCTATCGAATCAACATCATATCCTTTGCCACTATCTATTATTGTAATAGTTAATCCATTTTCAAATATTGTATATTCTACAGAAAATTTATTGTCTAAACTATGTTTTATAGCATTTGTACAAGCTTCTGATACAGCTACTTTTATATCTTCGATATCTTCTAAACAAAATCCTATTTTATTAGCTATCCCTGATGTAGTTAATCTTATAACGCTTACATATTGTGGGTTAGAAGCAATTTCCATTTTTATAGTTTCAAAATTCAATTCTATCCCTCCATTTTAAATATTTTATCAAGTCCTGTTATAGAAAAAATCTTTTTAACATTATCTCTTGGTGATTTTATATATATTTCTTTATTTTCAACTTTTATTCTTTTTAGTATTCCTATAATAACACCTAATCCAGTTGAATCAATATAATCTAGATTTTCTAAATTAAGTCTTATGTTTTTTATACCTTTATCAATTAATTTATGTAAATACTCTTTAAATTCGTCTGCTGTAGATACATCTAATTCTCCTGCTACTAATACTTCCCAGAAATCAGCATCTGTATCATTTTTTAATTTTATATCTATAGACATTTACAAACCTCCTGCACTATTCCAATTATTTTTTAAATATTCTTAAAACCTTGAAGAAACCAGTTACTTTTTCAACCACATCTAATATACTTCTTACATCATTTGTTATATCGGCTGCATTATCTATTATTTGATTTAAGTTTTTTTCATTGTAATCAATTATTTTATTAACTCTATCAATTGTTTTTGTAGCTGTATTTAGTGTTTTAGCTATGTATATAGCTATTATTAATATCGCAACACCAAATAAAACTGCCCCAATTTGCCAACCAATTGCATTCATTATTTATTCTCTCCTTCTTCATCAAAACGTCTGCTGACTACTATGTCTTCTTCTTTGATTTCCATTTTTTCTTCAGATAAGTCATCTTTTATTTTAGACACTTTTTGTTTTACATCTGCAAATGTTTCATGTAGAACATCTTTGGGATTTTCTTTTATTGTGTCTATCTTTTCTTTGGCATCTCTTCTTAATTCTTTGCCTTTCTTAGGTGCTAAAAATAATCCAATAAAAAATCCTATTATTACTCCTAATGTTAAAGTTCTTCCTCTTTTTTTACTCATATCATCTAGCTCCTTTCACCTTTAAATATATTTATATTATATATTACATTGTGGATTGATTATATATTATTTATTCAAAATACCAAAAAAGTTTATTAAAAAATGCTTTTAAAGTTATTTCTTGGACATTTCTTAAATCTCTTATTATAATATGCAAAATTGCAATTTTTAACTATCCACAAATAATATATTTTGTCCACAATATTAATCAATGTATGTAATATAGAAAAAGAATAGGTGTTACCCTATTCTTCCTCATCTGTATTTATTTTAGCTATTGAAACTACGTTAACTTCATCATCTGTTTTCATAAGTTTAACACCACTAGTAACTCTTCCGAATACAGATATATCATCAACTCTTAATCTAATAAGAACTCCATCAGAATTTATAAGCATCAATTCGTCTTCGTTGTTTACCATTGTTGCTCCAACTATTTCACCTGTCTTTTCAGACATGTTGTAAGTTTTAATTCCTTTACCTGCTCTTATTTGGCTTCTATATTCATCTATGTCTGTTCTTTTTCCATAACCATTTTGGCTTACAACTAATAAGTCTTCACCTTCATCAGATAAACTCATAGATACTACTCTGTCGTCTTCAGATAAAGTTATACCTTTAACACCCATAGCAGTTCTACCCATTGGTCTTATGTCTTTTTCATCAAATCTAATTGACATACCTTTTGATGTTACAAGTAATACATCTTTTTCTCCGTTAGTAGTTTTTACATCTATTAATTCATCGTCATCTCTTAATCCAATAGCAATTAAGCCTGATTTGTTGATATTTTTGAATTCAGATCTCTTAGTTTTCTTAACTATACCTTTTTTAGTAGCTAATAATAAGTAAGAATCATCATTTGTTGTTGTATCAACTTCAATTAATGTTGCTATTTTTTCATTTGGTCCTAATTGAAGTAAGTTTACTATTGCAGTTCCTTTTGCTTGTCTCTTCCCTTCTGGAACTTCAAATGCATCTAATCTAAATACTCTACCTCTATTAGTAAAGAATAATAATCTATTGTGAGTTCTTGTAGTTATAAGGTGTTTTACGAAGTCTTCTTCTCTAACAGTAAGAGCAGATATTCCTCTTCCACCTCTTCTTTGACTCTTATAAGTATCTAAAGGTAATCTCTTGATATATCCGAAATGAGTTAATGTTATAGTTATTTCCTCATCATCTATTAAATCTTTTATATCTATTTCACCTTCAGCATGTCTTATTTCTGTTCTTCTAGCATCTGAATGTTTCTTTTTAATTTCTAAGATTTCGTCTTTTATAACACCTAGTAATAATTGCTCATCTGCAAGTATTGATTCTAAGTATTCTATCTTTTTCATTAATTCGTTGTATTCAGCTTCTACTTTTTCTCTTTCTAGCCCTGTTAACTTTTGAAGTCTCATATCTAAGATAGCTTGAGCTTGTATATCACTTAATTTGAATCTTTCCATTAATCCACTCTTAGCCATTTGTGTATTTGCAGAAGATCTGATTAAGCTTATAACTTCATCTATGTAATCTAAGGCTATTTTTAAACCTTCTAATATATGTGCTCTTGCTTGAGCTTTGTTTAATTCGAATTTAGTTCTTCTTGTTACTACATCTTTTTGATGTTCAACATAGTAGTATAATATTTGTTTTAAGTTTAATATTCTTGGAACACCGTTTACTAGAGAAAGCATTATTATACTGAATGTATCTTCAAGTTGAGAATGTTTGTATAAGTTGTTTAATACTATGTTAGCATTTACATCTCTCTTTAACTCTATAACGATTCTCATACCATTTCTGTTACTTTCGTCTCTTAAGTCTGATATTCCTTCGATTTTTTTATCTTTAACTAATTCAGCTATTCTTTCAACTAATTTAGCTTTATTAACTTGGTAAGGAATTTCTGTTACAACTATTTGTTGTTTTCCTTTAGGAAGCTCTTCTATTTCTGCTCTAGATCTAACTTTAACTTTACCTCTACCAGTTTTATAAGCTTCAGCTATACTATCTTTACCCATTATTATTGCACCAGTTGGGAAATCTGGACCTTGTATATATTCCATTAATTCATCAACTGAACAATCTGGGTTATCAATAAGATGTACTGTAGCATCTATTGTTTCACCTAAGTTGTGTGGTGGTATAGATGTTGCCATACCTACAGCTATACCATTTGATCCGTTTACAAGTAAGTTAGGGAATCTAGCTGGTAATACAGTAGGTTCTTTTAAAGATTCGTCAAAGTTTGGTCCGAAATCTACAGTTTCTTTGTCTATATCTCTTAATAATTCTAATGATAACTTACTCATTTTTGCTTCTGTATAACGCATTGCGGCTGGTGAGTCACCATCTACAGAACCGAAGTTACCATGTCCATCAACTAAAAGTCCTCTAGTTGAGAAATCTTGTGCCATTCTAACCATTGCTAGGTATACTGCACTATCGCCATGTGGATGGTACTTCCCTAAAACGTCCCCAACTATACGGGCAGATTTTCTATATGGTTTATCTGGAGTTAAGTTTAACTCATTCATAGAGTAAAGTATTCTTCTATGAACTGGTTTTAAACCATCTCTTACGTCTGGAAGTGCTCTACCAGCGATAACACTCATGGCATAGTCTATATATGAATCCTTCATTTCTTTCGAAATTTCGGCAGGAATTATTCTATTATTTTCTTCCATGTTTATTCTCCTTCCTCATTAAATATCTAAGTTCTTAACGAATTCAGCATTTTCTTCTATAAATTCTTTTCTTGGTCCAACTTTATCTCCCATTAACATAGAGAATATTCTATCTGCTTCTGTAGCATCATCTATTGTTACTTGAAGTAAAGTTCTTGTTTCTGGGTTCATTGTTGTTTCCCATAATTGTTCTGGGTTCATTTCCCCAAGACCTTTATATCTTTGAAGCTCAATTCCACTCTTACCTATTTCTTCTAATAAAGTTTCTAATTCTTTATCTGAATAAACATAGTATTCTTTCTTTTGTTTTTTAACTTTGTATAGAGGTGGTTGTGCTATATAAACATAACCATTATCTATAAGTGGTCTCATATATCTAAAGAAGAATGTTAATAATAATGTTCTGATGTGTGCACCATCGACATCGGCATCGGTCATTATTACTATTTTGTGATATCTAGCTTTTTCTAAATCAAAATCATTTCCAACACCACAACCGTAAGCAGTTATCATGTTTTTGATTTCTTCTGATGATAATATTCTATCTAATCTAGATTTTTCAACGTTAAGTATTTTACCTCTAAGTGGTAATATAGCTTGTGTATATCTATCTCTACCTTGTTTTGCTGAACCACCGGCAGAATCCCCTTCGACTAAGAATATTTCACTTTTTGCAGGGTCTTTTTCTGCACAGTCTGCTAATTTACCTGGTAAAGAAGTACTTTCAAGTACAGTTTTTCTTCTTGTTAATTCTCTAGCTCTCTTTGCAGCTTCTCTAGCTCTTTGAGCTCTTAATGCTTTATCCACAATTACTCTTGCTGTTTGTGGATTTTCTTCTAAGAATGCACCAAGTTCTTCAACAGTTACTGCATCAACTATACCTCTCATTCTAGTGTTACCTAATTTAGTTTTAGTTTGTCCTTCGAATTGAGGGTCTGGTAATTTAACAGATACAACTGCTGTAAGACCTTCTCTTATGTCTTCACCTGATAAGTTTGCATCGCTTTCTTTTAATAATTTATTTCTTTTAGCATACTCGTTTACTGTCTTTGTTAACGCAGATTTAAACCCAGCTAAATGGGCTCCACCTTCATGAGTATCTATATTGTTCGCAAATGATAATATATTTTCAGAATATCCATCTGTGTATTGGATAGCAATTTCAACCATACAGTCTTGTATTTTTTTATCTATGTAAACTACGTTTTCATGTATAGGAGTTTTAGTGCTATTTAGGTATTCTACGAACTCTCTTATACCACCATTGTATAAGAATTCTTTTTTCTGTTCTTGTCCAGGTCTCTTATCTTCAAATACTATTCTTACACCTTTGTTTAAGAATGCTAACTCTCTTAATCTACTTTCTAGTGTTTTGTAGTCAAATACTATATCATCGAATATTGTAGCATCAGGCATAAATTGAATTATTGTTCCTGTATGATCAGATTCACCTACTATCTCTAATTCTGAATCTGTTATACCTTTTTTATAACTTTGTCTGTATATCTTTCCATTTCTGTAAACTTCAGCAACTAACCATTCTGAAAGTCCATTAACAACAGATATACCAACACCGTGAAGACCACCAGATACCTTGTAACCTCCACCACCGAATTTACCACCGGCATGTAGTATTGTTAATACTGTTTCAAGTGTAGATTTACCTGTTTTAGGATGTGTTTCTACAGGTATACCCCTACCATCATCCTTAGTTGTTACACTACCATCTTCGTTAATGCAGACATATATTCTATCACAGTATCCTTGTAATGCCTCATCGATACTGTTATCCACAATCTCATATACTAAGTGGTGTAAACCTCTTGGTCCTGTAGATCCAATGTACATACCTGGTCTTAATCTAACTGCTTCTAAACCTTCTAGTACCTGAATCTGATTTGCACCATATTCTTGTTTCATCTAATTACCTCCATCCTCAATATTTGTAACTTTTCCTTTATCTATATAAAAAATTGCTGTATCACTCTCATCAAAAATTCTCTTATGTGCTAGTTCCGCACTAGTTATAAACATTTGGACTTCGCCTAAATTTTTGACTAATAATTTTTGTCTAGTTTCGTCTAATTCGCTAAAAACATCGTCTAAAATTAGAACTGGATTTTCGTTCACTTCTTGTCTTATTAGTTCTATCTCAGATAATTTTAACGAAATAGATGCTGTTCTCTGTTGACCTTGAGAACCGTATAATTTAACATCTAAATCATTTATAAAAATGTTTAGGTCATCTTTATGAATTCCGTACTTAGTCATTCTAGTTTCTATATCGTGTTGTCTATTTGATTCTAATTTTTTCAATAGCTTATTTTTTGCATCTATAACGGTATCCTCATCAGATAAATTTATCTGATTTTTATAGGTTATCAACAATTCCTCATTGTTACCTGTTAATTTCTTGTGCATTTCATTAGATATTTTAGCTATTTTTTTTATAAAATCTCTTCTCAAAATGTAAATATAGGCACCATAATTAGCCAGGTTCTCATCATACACAGACAATAGATTAGCATCTACCATCTTACTTTTTAAAGTTTTATTTCTCTGAATCAATATTTTATTATAATTAACTAGATAATTATAATATTTAGGCATGATTTGGCTAATTTCTTTGTCAATAAATGATCTTCTCTCTCTAGGACCGTCCTTAACTAACTTAAGGTCCTCTGGAGAAAAAATTACGACATTTAAGTTACCCAGCAATTCTTGAATTTTTTGAATATGAATCTTATTAACTTTTATTCCCTTTTTATTCTTTCCAATTGCAACTTCAATTAAACCTTTTGAAGAGTTTTTTAAATAATTTCCACCGATATATAGGTTTTCACTTCCGAATTTTATGACTTCCTTGTCTTTATTGGTTCTAAATGATTTTCCAAATGATAGCATGTATATAGCTTCTACAATGTTAGTTTTTCCTTGTCCATTTTTTCCAACGAGTAAATTTATGTTTTTCTCAAAATTTAAATGTAAATTATCATAATTTCTAAAATTTATTAGTTGTAAGCTATTTAATCGCATAAGAATACTCTCCTTAGAGTACTAACTTACTTTGTTAGTGTTATTTGATTTCCTTCTACTTCAACAACATCTCCAGGTACTAATTTTTTACCTCTTCTTGTTTCAACTTCACCATTTACTTTTACAACGCCCTCTTGAATAAGGTATTTTGCATGTCCACCTGTTGATGCAATATCAGCAAGTTTTAGAAATTGATCTAATTTTATATATTCTGATTCTATTTTCAATTCAAGCATAACTTACCCTCCTACAATTTTTAATCTAATAACTTATTATATCATAACTAAAAAAAACTCGTACTATTTATTTTTAGACGAGTTTTTTTTATGTATTCCTTTTCTGTAATATATTAACATTTATTAACAGTTGTGGATTATTTAGTGGATTAATTATTAGAAGATATTCTTACTGGTAAAAGTAAGTATGTATATTTTGTTCCATCAGCTGGCTTAATTATACAAGGATTCACATTTGTTGTGAATTCTATAAATATTTCTTCACAATCTATATTTTTAAGTCCCTCTAATAAATATCTTGAGTTAAATGCTATATCTAAATAATCACCTTCTAGTGATAATGCCACTTCTTCATAAACATTACCTTTTTCGTTGTTTGAAGTTATAGCCATCACAGAATCTCTTATAGATAATTTTATAAGATTATTAAGTTCAGATTGAGAAAGTAAAGATGCCCTTTCTATACTGTTTAATAAATCTCTTGTTTTTAATTTTATTTTTGAATTATACTCCCTTGGGCATAACTTGTTATAGTCTATGAATTCTCCATCTAGAAGTCTTGTTACTATTTTAGTTTCATCCAATATGAAAATAGCATTTTTTTCATTGAATCCAACTTTAACATCTTCTTCTGAAGATAATAAACTATTCACATCAATTAGTGTTTTCCCTGGGATAATTATCTTAGCTTTTATATCTTCATGGCTTAAGTTATCCACTTGACAACTTCTAACCGCAAATCTATAACCATCTATTGCAACTAAGTTTATATTTCCATTTTCTATTTCTAAAAGCTCTCCCATAAGTATTGGCTTAGTTTGATCTTGTGATGTTGCAAATACTGTTTGTTTTATCATACTTTTTAGTACGTCTTGAGGTATGCTATATAACTTATCCTCATTAACATCTGGAATTTGTGGATATTCTTTTGCTGAATCCCCTTTTATTTTGAATTTTGAGTTTAAACAATTTATATAAACATTGTTATCTTCATCTGTTTCTATTTCTACAAATGAATCTGGTAATTTTCTTATTATATCCCCAAATAGTTTTGAATTTATTACTATACTTCCTTCTTCAATTACTTCTGCTGAAACATGAGTTTCTATTCCTATTTCTAAATCATATCCCTTTAAGACTATTTCATCTTGTTTCGTAACTATTAAAACACCTTTTAGTAAGTCTAAAGTTGTTTTTGAATTAATAGCCTTTTGCACAATTCCAATTTTATTAGCTAATAGTTTTTGATTACAAATTATCTTCAATGTGGATAACCTCCTTGTTGCTTTTTTAATAAAATAATTAATAATAATGATAGTAGTATTAGTAGTAGGTGTTGTTGATAATGTGTATAAGTACTTGTAGAATACTGATATCAATGATTGCAGCATGTGTACAAAATGTGTATAACTATGCAAAAACCTATTGATAACTTTGTGGAAAGATTATGGATAACTTTTTGCCAAAAATTATATACACATCTATTCACAGGTTTATCCACAAGTATTCACAGGTAAACTGTGTATAACTTTACCCTTTTAATTCTGCTATTATTTTACTTATTTTCTCTTTTAATTCACTATTTTTTTCAAGCTCAAGATCTTTTGAAATTTTGTCATGAGCGTGTATAACTGTAGTATGGTCTCTTCCTCCAAATTCGTTTCCTATCTTAGGTAACGATAAGTCTGTAAGCTCCCTACTTAAATACATTGCTATTTGGCGTGGATAAGCTATTGTTCTTGTTCTTTTCTTAGAATTAAAGTCATCCATTTTGATTCCAAATGCAGTAGAAACTTTTTCTTTTATTCTATTTACAGATATCTCTTGGCTTTCTGATGTTGTTACAATGTCTTTTAAAGCTTCAACAGCTAAGTCGTAAGATATATCTTTGTTGATAAGTGATGAATAAGCTACAACTCTTGTTAGAGCGCCTTCTAACTCTCTTATATTTGATTTTATATATGTAGCTATATAATTCATTACTTCATTAGGAATATCTATATTTTCTATTTGAGCTTTTGTTTTTAATATAGCTATTCTTGTTTCAAAATCAGGTGGTTGAATATCTGCGATTAATCCCATTTCGAAACGAGATCTTAACCTGTCTTCTAATGTAGGTATCTCTTTTGGAGGTCTATCACTAGAAATAATTATTTGTTTATTTGCTTCATGTAAAGCATTGAATGTGTGGAAGAACTCTTCTTGAGTACCTTCTTTACCTGCTATAAATTGAATATCGTCTATAAGCAGTATATCAACATTTCTATATTTATCCCTAAATTCCTCGTTTTTATCGCTTTTTATTGAATTTATAAGTTCATTTGTAAATTTTTCAGATGATACATAAACAACTTTTGCATCATTTTGCTCTTTCATAATAGAGTGTCCGATCGCATGCATTAAGTGAGTTTTTCCAAGTCCAACACCACCATATAAGAATAGTGGATTATATGCTCTTGCTGGTGATTCAGCAACTGCAACACAGGCAGCATGAGCAAATCTATTACTATTTCCTATTACGAATGTATCAAATGTGTATTTAGGATTTAGTCTAGGGTAATTTCTAATAATATTATTGTTACTATTGTTGTTAATAATATTATTATTATTTGAAGTTTTTAAAGGATTTTGTTCAACTTCGTTACTATCAGAAATAATTTTAATTTCAAATTTGTTTGAAGTAAGTTGGCTTAAGCAACTTTCTATCAAATTTAAATATCTAGTTCTTAATATATCTTCTGCAAATTCAGTAGGTGCAAGTAATGTCAACTCATTCGAATTTGTTTCAATAGGTACAGTGTTTTTAAAAAATGTTTCAAAGCTAGCAGATGCAACTTCACCTTTTATAAGTTGCAATGTTTTTTTCCATAATGAAACGATGTCCATATTTAAACCTCCAACAAATTATTAGTTTTTCCACAGAAATATCCACAAAAAGCTTAAAAAATGACAAAGTTAGAATTCTAATATAGTTACTAACAACAATCGGTGGATAACTTGTGGATAATGTGTGCGTACGTATTTAATATATATAATTATTAACAAGCTGTGGATAAAGTTATTAAGATTATTAAGTATTGTAATTTCAATGAATAGTAATAATATTGTCAATAAAAGTGCTAGTTATACACAAGAATATCCACATGTTGTGAATTGCTTAATAACTTTATCCACAATATTAACATGCACCTTAATAATATCAAAAAATTTTCCAAATTACAATATGACTAAATTAAATTATCCACAAATAAACAGGGATGTGGATAATTTAATTAACATAGTGTGAATCAAATGTGCATATAAAAAAATATATTATTTGCAGGCTAAAAGCAAGAGCCAATTTTACAAATTAAATAAAAAAATAAAAAGGCAAAATTTGATGGATTAAGAGTATAAATTTGTGGAAAATGTGAATTAGTTTATTTTTAGTTAATATAAAGGAGGTATTTTAGAGAAAATATAAAAAAGGTATAAAAAATTTTTAAATGTTTATATTGTAATAATGAAGAAATATAAAAAGAAGTCACATTTTCAACAGATAAATGTGGATAGTTGTGGATAAAATAGAATATGTAGATGAACTTAAAATCAAATTGTAGTAGGTTAAGACCAAGGGCTAAAAAAATGAATAAATTATTTTGAAATTAATCTGTTAAGATATGCACATATATGTTGATAATAATGTGAATATATTTTTGCATTATGTGTAATTTTTATAAAAAATTTAACCGTTTTAATATGTTTAATAAGCTCAAAAACTCGTTGACAACCTAATTAAAAGCATTTATAATAATATGTGTTATGTTTACTTTGAAAGTAAAATTATTATTTTTATAAATGGAAAAAAATTTGAAAGGCGGTGCAAAGAATGAAAAGAACTTATCAGCCAAAAAAAAGACAAAGAAAAAAAGAACACGGATTTAGAAAAAGAATGAAAACTTCTAACGGAAGAAACGTGTTAAAAAGAAGAAGATCTAAAGGAAGAAATAGATTAACTCATTAATTTAAAAAGGCCGCTTAAGAAAGTGGCCTTTTTGCGTAATTTTTTTAAATTTAAAAATGAAGAAAACAATGAAGCTGTGTTTATGGAGGATTAACTAAGATGTATTTTAATGAAACTGAACGTTTGAGAAAAGACTCTGATTTTAGACGAGTTTATAAACACGGTAAATCTTTTGCAAATAGATACTTAGTAATGTATATAATGCGAAACAATTTAGAATATAATCGAGTGGGCATATCAGTTTCTAAAAAGGTAGGAAAAGCGATTGTTCGCAACAAGGTTAAAAGAAAAATAAGAGAATCATTTAGATTAGATGTTGATGGCAAAATAAAATCTGGATACGATATAGTTTTTATTGCTAGAGTTGCAATAAACGACGTGCAATACAACGAAGTTAATAAATCTATGAAGCATCTCGTAAATAAGTTTAAATTATTTAATAGATAATTGTTTCTAAATTATGGAGGTTCAAATTTGTTGAATAAAATAGTTTATAAATTGAAGGAAATAAACGTTTATTTATCGAAAGTATGTATTTACTTAATAAGATTTTATCAAAAATATATATCTCCATTGAAAGGACCTACTTGTAGATTTTATCCAACATGCTCTCAATATGCAATAGAAGCATTTAAAAAATATGGAGTGATAAAGGGCATGTTTCTCACAATAAAGAGAATACTAAAATGCCACCCATTCCATCCAGGGGGCTATGATCCTCTAAAATAATATTTCGGGAGGTATACGAATTGTTAGACGCAATAGGGAATTTTTTAGGTATTATACTTAGCTTTATAGTAAATATAGTTAATGACTATGCTTGGTCAATAATCATATTCACTATATTAGTTAGATTATGTCTTCTGCCTTTAATGGTAAAACAAATCAAGTCAACTAAGGCAACGCAAGATATTCAACCTAAAATAAAGGAAATTCAAGAAAAATATAAGAATAAGCCAGAAAAACAACAAGAAGAAATAATGAAGCTTTGCAAGGATGCAAAAATAAATCCTATGGCAGGATGCTTGCCGATGTTTATACAATTACCAATATTAATGGGGTTATTTGCACTATTAAGAAATCCTGTTTCATATGGGGTGTTTCCTAATGAAGCGGCATATCATGCTGCTAACCACGGATTCTTATGGATTTCAAGTGTATCACAAACGCATAACTTAAGTTTAGGTATACTATCTGGTATAAGTGCTTACTTCATGCAAAAATCTATGGCAACAACTGATGAGTCTCAAGCTCAAATGATGAAATCGATGACGATAGTAATGACAGCTATGTCTTTCTGGTGGGGATATACGTATGAAGCGGGTCTTGCACTTTATTGGACAATGAGTAATATATTCTCAATAGCACAATACTATTTAGTAACAAGTCCTTTAAAAGCTAAGATGGCTAACTCTGAGGAGGAAGTAGTTAAAGATGAAAAATCAAGCGATAGAAAATCAAACAAAAAAGAACAATCAAACAGACAATCAAAAAAGTCTGGAACTAAGAAGTAAGTCACAAGAAGAAGCAATACAAAAAGCAATTGAGCAATTAAATGTAGATAAAGAAGATATCGAAGATATAAAAGTTGAAGTTATTGAAGAACCAAGTAAAGGATTCTTAGGTTTTATAGGAGCTAAAGATGGACTTTATAAAATAACTTTAATTGAAAAACAAATAGAAATAAAAGAAATTGATATAGCAAAAGAGTTTATAGAAACAATGTTACATAATGCAAAAGTAAATGCTGATGTAATAGCTACTCAAGAAGATAATTTAATAAAAATTAATATCAAAGGAAAAGAAGCAACATGTCTAATAGGTAGACGTGGTGAAACTTTAGATGCTGTTCAATTCTTAACTGGTTTAGCTCTTAATAAAATAAATAAAGATTCTCACTGTAGAGTACTAGTAGATATAGAAAACTACAGAGAAAAAAGAGAACAATCTTTAATTAGATATGCTAACAAAGTAGCTAGAGAAGTAGCTAAAACTAAAAAAACTAAAAAATTAGACTATATGAATCCATATGAGAGAAGAATAGTTCACTCAGCACTTCAAAATGATAAGTATGTAATTACTTACAGTGAAGGAACAGATCCATATAGAAGATTAGTAATAGAGTATAAAAGATAATTTGAAAACCTCCTAAGATATAGGGGGTTTTCTTTTTAAGTAGTATTTTTTAAAATATTTTTACTAGATATTTATAGAATTTTTAAATTAGGTATAAAATGTTAATAAGTGTTGATATAATATTCAATTGAGTTTGAGTTAAAAATGTTAAAATAGAGATTGTAAAATTTAAATAGAAAATATAATTAGAAATTTAAGAGGTGATAATTTTGTTTATAGATGATACAATAGCAGCTATTGCCACTGCCCCAGGTGAAGGTGGTATAGGAATAATAAGAATAAGCGGAAGCAACTCATTACCAGTTGCAGAAGAAATATTTAAATCAGTATCGGGTAAAAAAATAAGTGAATATAATCTTAGAACATTAATATATGGAAATATATTTGATGGAGAAAAAAGAATAGATGAAGTTTTAGTAGCTTATATGAAAGGACCTAACTCATACACAGGTGAAGACGTAATAGAAATAAATTGCCACGGTGGATTTATTTCAGTTAAAAAAATATTAGAACTAATATTAACTAAAGATGTTAGATTAGCAGAAGCTGGTGAATTTACAAAGAGAGCATTCTTAAACGGAAGAATAGATTTATCTCAAGCTGAAGCTGTTATAGACGTAATAAAATCAAAAACAGATAAAGCACAAGAAGTTGCTCAAAATCACTTAGAAGGAGCTTTAGCTAAAAAAATAAGAAGTCTTAGAAATAATGTTACAGAAGTTCTGGCACAATTAGAAGTTTCTATAGATTTCTCTGATGAAGATGTAGAAGATGTTACTTATAAAGAAATAGAAGACAAATCTTTAGCATTAAGAGATGAAATTAAAAAGTTATATGATTCAGCTGAGAGCGGTAAAATTCTTAGAGATGGACTAAAAACAGTAATAATCGGTAAACCAAATGTAGGTAAATCATCATTATTAAACTCTATCTTAGGAGAAAATAGAGCTATCGTAACAGAAATAGCAGGGACTACAAGAGATGTTATAGAAGAGTTCGTAAACATCAAAGGTATTCCACTAAAAATAGTAGATACTGCAGGTATAAGAGAAACAGAAGATATAGTTGAAAAAATAGGTGTTCAAAAATCTAAAGAATCTATAGATTCAGCAGATTTAGTTATAATAGTTTTAGATTCATCAAAACCATTAACTGATGAAGATTTAGAAATACTAGAAAATGCGAGAAGTAAAAAGACAATAGTATTATTAAATAAAATAGACTTAGAACAAGCTATAGACCAAACTGTAATTGAAGAAATTGTAGGAAAAGATAATATAATAAAAATTTCAGCACTTAAAAATGAAGGAATTGAGCAAATACATGATAAAATAGAGGCGATGGTATTTGCCGGAGATGTTAAGAGTTCTTCAAGTGTTGTTATAACAAACTCAAGACATAAAGATGCATTATTTAAAGCTTATAACTCAATAAATGATGCTATAGCTGGAATAGATCAAAGATTACCATATGATTTCATAGAAGTAGACTTTAAAAATATTTGGGACTACTTAGGATATATAAATGGAGATACAGTACAAGAAGACTTACTAGATACAATCTTCAGCAACTTCTGTATAGGAAAATAACAATTAATATTTTAAAACAAGATATAAATTATTTATAGACAGGAAAACAAATCTAAAAAATATATTTATATCTTGTTGATTTTAAATACTATAAGTTTATAATTTATAGATGTGTAATAAACTATGTGAAATAGAAATGTTCCCCGTGGAACATTTTTAGAAAGGAGCAATAATGATAACATTTGATGCAGGAAATTATGATGTAATCGTAGTTGGTGCAGGACATGCAGGATGTGAAGCTGCATTAGCTTCAGCTAGAATGGGATGTAAAACATTAATGGTTACATTAACACTAGATTCAATAGGAATGATGCCTTGTAACCCATCAATAGGTGGAACAGGAAAAGGACAATTAGTTAAAGAAGTAGATGCCCTAGGTGGAGAAATGGGAATTAACATAGATAAAACTTTTATACAAAGTAGAATGTTAAATACTGCAAAAGGACCGGCAGTACACTCACTAAGAGCACAAGCAGATAAATTTAAATATCATACAGAAATGAAAAAAACTCTAGAAAATGAACCAAATCTAGAAATAGTAATGGATGAGGTTGTTGATTTAATTAATGACGGAAACGTAATAAAAGGTGTTATAACTAGAATGGGATGTAAATATCATTCTAAAGCAGTTATATTAGCAACTGGAGTTTACTTAAATTCATTAATTTATATAGGTGAAGTAACATTAAACGAAGGACCTAATGGATTAGGTTATGCAGAAAGATTAACTGATAAATTAGTTGATTTAGGATTAGATATGAGAAGATTCAAAACTGGTACACCAGCAAGAATCCACAGAGATAGTATAGATTTCTCAGAAATGGTACCTCAAGAAGGTGATGAAAAAGTAACTCCATTCTCATTTATGAGTGATGATTTAAAAATAGACCAAGTATCTTGTTACTTAGCAAGAACTAACTTAGATACACATAAAGTTATAATGGACAACATAAACAGATCAGCTATGTATAGTGGAAAAATAAACAGTACAGGGCCAAGATACTGTCCATCAATAGAAGATAAAGTTGTTAGATTCAACGATAAAGAATCACATCAAACATTTATCGAGCCAGAAGGTTTAGATACAAAAGAAATGTATATTCAAGGTATATCTACAAGTTTACCATATGAAGTACAACTTCAAATGTATAGAAGTATGAAAGGTCTTGAAAACTGTAAAATAATGAGACCTGCATATGCAATAGAATATGATTGCTTAAATCCAACACAATTAAAAGCTTCACTAGAAATAAAAGTTACAGAAAACTTATTCAGTGCAGGACAATTTAATGGTACATCAGGATATGAAGAAGCAGCAGCTCAAGGACTTATGGCTGGTATAAATGCAGCAAGAAAAATACAAGGAAAAGAACCATTTATATTAGATAGATCAGAAGCATATATAGGTGTTCTAATAGACGACTTAATAACTAAAGGAACTAATGAACCTTATAGAATGATGACATCAAGAGCAGAATATAGACTTTACTTAAGACAAGATAATGCTGATATGAGACTTACTGAAAAAGGATATGAAATAGGTCTTGCAAGCCAAGAAAGATATGATAGATTCTTAGCTAAAAAAGCATTAGTAGAAGCTGAATTAGAAAGATTAAAAACTGAAAGAGTTACACCAAAAGAAGTAAACGAATTATTAGCACAAAAAGGTGCATCAGAAATAAAAGTAGGTTTATCTTTATATGACTTCTTAAAAAGACCAGAAGTAACTTATGACTTATTAGAACAAATAGGTAAAGGTGCATCAGAAGAAGTTCCTTATGATGTAAAAGAACAATGTGTGATAATGTCTAAGTATGAAGGATATATAGATAAACAATTAAAACAAATAGATCAATTTAAAAAATTAGAAAAGAAAAAACTACCAGAAGATATAGATTATTCAACAATAGAAGGTCTTAGAATAGAAGCAAGACAAAAACTTAATGATATAAAACCATTATCAATAGGTCAAGCATCTAGAATATCAGGAGTTTCTCCTGCTGATATATCTGTATTACTTATCTATCTTGAACAAATGAGAAGAACAAGAGGTGGAAATAATGAGTAATATAGAAATACTAAGACAAGGTATAGAAGACTTTGGAATAGAGGCTAGCGATAAAATGCTAGCTGATTTCCAAAAGTATAAAGAGATATTAGTTGAATGGAATCAAAAAATGAACCTAACAGGAATAGAAGATGAAAAGGAGGTTTTCATAAAACATTTCTTAGATTCTGTATCTGCTGTTACAAAAGGTTATATAAAAAATGGAATGTCTTTAATTGATGTTGGAACAGGAGCAGGATTCCCAGGAATGCCTCTAAGAATCTGTTTACCAGAATTAAAAGTAACATTACTTGATTCTTTAAATAAAAGAATTAACTTCTTACAAGAAGTAGCAAATCAATTAGATATAGATGATATAGAATTTATTCATGGAAGAGCTGAAGATTTCGGTAAAAGTGAAGAATATAGAGAATGTTTTGATATAGCAACAGCTAGAGCTGTAGCTGGATTACCTGCACTTATGGAGTTTTGTGTTCCATTTGTAAAAGTAGGCGGATACTTTGTTTGTCTAAAAGGACCAAATGCTAATTTAGAATTAGAAGAATCTAAAAAAGCTATGGAAGCATTAGGTTTAGAATATATCGAAAAAATAGATATAAAACTACCAGAAATAGATTTAGATCATAATATATTAGTATTTAAAAAAGTTAAAAATACACCAAGTAAGTATCCTAGAAAAGCAGGAAAAGTTACTAAAAATCCTATAAAATAATATATAATGCTTTGAAGACCAAAAATATAAAGGATTACAACATAAAATGAAGAATAATATTCTTAAAGAAAGTTGATAAATAGAGACGGAGATTGTTTAATCAAATCATAACAATGGAATCAGTTTAAATCTAAAAAATAGTTATAAATGAAAGAGGTATGTTATGGAAGAGAAAATAGTTATACAAATACCGATAGAAGAAATAGTCCCAAATCCATATCAACCAAGAAGAGTATTTTCTGAAAAGTCATTAGAAGAGTTAAAAAATTCAATTGAAAGTTATGGAGTATTACAACCGATTACTGTAAGAAAGAAAAATGAAAAGTTTGAATTGGTTGCAGGAGAGAGAAGACTTAGAGCTGCAAAGCTGGCTAACTTAAAAACAATACCTGCTATAGTACATGAAGTATCTGATGAAACATCAGCCGTATTAGCATTATTGGAAAATCTGCAAAGAGAAGATTTAAATTTTATAGAAGAGGCTTTGGGCTATGAGAATTTAATAAAAGAGCATAATTTCACTCAACAACAATTAGCTGAAAAACTAGGTAAAAATCAATCTACAATTGCTAATAAGTTGAGAATATTGAAATTGCCAGAATCTATAAAAGAATCATTAGTCCAAAACGGACTTACAGAAAGACACGCACGTGCGTTACTTAAATTACCTAACGAGGAATTAATGAGTCAAGTTGTATCAAAAATAATTAAAAATGAATTGACTGTTAAAAAGACAGAAAAGCTTGTAAAAGATATTTTGGATAATATAGAAGCAAAAGAAGACACAGAAAAAAAACAAAATATTAAATGCTCAATGAGCATAAGGATATATCTTAACACATTAAAACAGGCTTATGATGCTATACTAAATACAGGCATAGAAGCTAAATATAATGAAATAGATAAGGGAGATTATATGGAAGTAGTCGTTAAAATCCCGAAAAAATAGAATTACTGCATAGCAGTAATTTTTTTTTAAACAAAGACAATTTATAATCTAAATTACTTAAAAATTATAGGAGGATATAATTTAATGTTAGAACAAGAATTAAATAAAAACGCAAATTTATTAACTGATGAAAATCAAACTCAAATTGTAAATGTAAAAATATCTGATATATATCCAAATAATACTCAACCGAGAATACATTTTGATGAAGATAAAATAATCGCATTATGTGAATCTATAAAAAAACATGGCGTACTTCAACCGATTGTGTTGAGAAAAGACGAAGATGGTAAATATATGATTATTGCTGGAGAAAGAAGATATAGAGCAAGTATTATGGCAAAAAAACAAGAAATACCTGCAATAATAAAAAATATACCTATTAAAGAAGTAATGGAAATTGCCTTAGTTGAAAATCTTCAAAGAGAAAATTTAAATATAATAGAAGAAGGAAAAGCATATAAAAATTTAATAGAAGAATATCATTCTACACAAGAAGAAATAGCAGAATTAGTAGGTAAAAGTAGACCATATATAACTAATACAATGAGATTATTGAACTTGTCTGAAGAAGTTAAAAAATACATAGAATTAAATAAAATTTCTCCAGGGCATGGAAAGGCGTTACTAAGGGTTAGTGACGAAATGAAACAGATTGAATTAGCACAAAGAATAATAAATGAAAATCTATCAGTAAGAAAGACAGAAGAGATAGTAAAAAATATAGTAGAAGATAAAAAAATTAAAAATAAATTAAAAGAAAAAGATATATTCATTAAAGATATAGAAGAAAGATTAATGAATACTTTAGGGACTAAAGTTAATATATCTTCTGGTAAGAAAAAAGGAAAAATAGAGATAGAATATTATACAGATGAAGATTTAAATGATATAATAGATAGACTTTTAGAGGAATAAATTATAAAAATTATGTAAATATATATTTTTTAAAATAGGGATATAGTGATAAAATAAGAAGAGTTCCTTTAAAAGGAAAATAAAAATTACATTTTTATTATGAACATAATTATAATATAGCGAGGAAAGTGGATATTTTATAAGATAGAATACTTAATTAATATATATAATTATATTTTAATTAATAAAAATATAGATTAAAATATAGTGAATTACTGTTTCTAATTAAAAAAATAGAATTTTTAGAAAAAAATGTAATCAAGGGTGATGTAATTAATGTAAGTATAAGTTATAATTATATTATAATTAGTAATAATAAATAATGTTAAAGTGGGTGAGATATATGAACATATTGAGTTTGGGGGAAAAGATAAAAAAGCTCAGAAAAGAAAAAAATATGACATTAAAGGAATTGGCAGGGGACAGAATAACAGCTGCACAAATAAGTCATATAGAAAGGGATAAATACCATACAAGTTATGAACTTTTAGAATACTTATCTGAACGACTAGATGTCAGTATAGATTATCTATTGGAGACAAAAGAAATGCAATCTAAAAAAATTACTGACAATTTGATTTTACAAAGCGAAATATATATAAAAAGAGATGCGTTAGATGAAGCTGAAAAAGAAATACACGAAATCATTGAAATATGTGAAGAGTATGGCCTTTCTGAGAATTATGGTAAATGTAATTATTTATTAGGAGATATCTATCTAAAAAGAAAAGATGGTGCAACAGCAAACTTTTACTTTGAGAAAGCATTATTCTATTTTATAAAAAATGATGATAAAAAGAGAATATTCCAATGCTATATGAATATAGCAAATATATACTTTGATGAAGAATTCTATCAAGTATCTTTAACAAATTATTATTTTGCTAAAGATATATTAGAAGAAATTAATATAGATGATCCAGATACATACAAAGAACTATACAGCAAAATATCTAAATGTTATATGAAACTAAATGATAGTGAAAAATCACTAGAATTTATTGAAAAGATAGGTAATATAGATAATGATTATTCGTCAGAACAAGAAATAGAACTATTAGTTTTAAAAGCTAAAAAACTATTAGCTGAAGGAGAATATGTAAAATCAAAAGATTATTTTGCTAAGGCTTTAAAAATAATAGAAAAAGAAGAAAATAAAGATAAGTTAGCTCAAATATACTTAACAGTCGGAAGTATTTATGCAGAGATGGGAGATAATGAAAAATTCTTAGAGTATTCAGAGAAAGTATATGACATAAAGAAAAATGATACAGATGAATACATGATGAATAGTTTATATAACATTATCCAATCGTATATAGATGCAGACGATTTTGAAATGGCTAAGAAATATTCTAAATTGGCACTAGCAGCAGCAATAAAAAATAAAAGTAAATATGATGAATATAAAGCTTTAAAATACTATTGTGATATATATAAATACAAAGGAGAAACTGATATATCTATAGAATACCTTATAAAATGTATAGAAATAGTTTCTAAATTAGACGAAGAGAAAATCTTAGGAAACTTATATATAGAACTAGGTCAATTATACTCAGGAATATCAAAAGAAAAAGAATTAGAATGTTACCAAAAGGGTATAACTATATTTAAAGATTTAGAAATAATATAATAATAAACAAAAAAGCTAGACTCATTGAGTCTAGTTTTTGTAATTTATATAAGATACGAATATAATTCAGAATATTGAGTGAAAAATAAAAAAATATATGATAATATGATTATGAAAAATTAATTAAGAAAGGAGTATGCTAAAATAAAGGAATTTTAGCAACTAAAGCACTATGAATGAAATGTATATAATATCATTTAATTCTACACATCAAGCTATAAAATGTGATAAGCTTTTTGGTAAAAATGAAATGGATTATACAGTTTTACCTACACCAAGAGAAATCACTCAAAGTTGTGGTATGTCTATAGCATTTGCAATAGAAGATATAGATAATATAAAAGAAATTATTAATCAAAATCAAATTGAATACAAAGGAATATACAAAATATATAAGCAAGATGGAAAAAAACAAGTAGAAGAAATTAATTAAGAGGGGGAATATCATATGCCATTAAGTCTTAATATAGGAGATACTGTTGAACTAAAAAAACAACATGCTTGCGGTTGTAAAGAATTTGAAATAATTAGAGTTGGAATGGATATTAAAATAAAATGTAAAAATTGTGGAAGGCTTATCATGCTAGATAGACCAACACTAGAAAAAAGAACGAAAAAAGTAATTCCAAAAAGTGAATAAAATATTAGTATAAATATACAAAAAATGATTAAAAATAGAATTGTAAGAAAAAGTGAGTAACTACAAAAAAATCTTGATATATTTATCTAATGGTGATAAAATAGACAAGTATGAGATTTAATTCTCATTTCTCTGCTCTAAGAAGTAGAGCCGTTAAGTCCAAAGGGAGGTGAAAAAGAATGAAAAATTATGAATTAGTTTATGTTGTAAAACCAAATTCTGATGATGAAACAAAAGAAAGTGTTTTAAACAAAATAAAAGACGTTATTTCTTCAAATGGTGAAGTAGAAAAAGTTGATACATGGGGAAATAAGAAATTAGCTTACCAAATAGCTAAATTCTCAGAAGGTTTCTATGTATTAGTTAACTTTAAGTCTGGTGTTGAAGTTCCAAAAGAATTAGACAGAAACTTAAAGATAAACGAAAACGTAATAAGACATATGATCGTGGTTGCATAATTAATGCTTAGTCCAATAGATTTATAAGGAGGTCGCATTATGAACCATGTAGTTTTAATTGGAAGATTAACAAAGGATCCAGAACTAAGATATATACCTGGTACTGGAACACCTGTTGCTACATTTACTCTTGCAATTGATAGAGAATACACTAAGAAAGACGGAACAAAAGAAACAGATTTCATACCTGTAGAAGTTATAGGTAAGTCAGCTGAGTTCTGCGCAAACTATATATCAAAAGGTAGATTAGTTGCAGTTCAAGGAAATCTTAGAGTAGATAGATATCAAACTCAATCAGGAGAAAACAGAACTTTCACTAAAGTAAGTTCAAGAAGCGTACAAGCTTTAGATAGCAATAGAGGAAAATCGGAAAATCCATATGTTGAAAGTCATCAAGGGTCACAAGCAGGTTTTGAACCAAGCTTTGAGCCAACTCAAGGATTAGATCCTAATGGTTTTCAAGCTATAGATGACGATGATATACCATTTTAAGGAAAAGGAGGAATAACACAGATGATAAACAAAAAAAGACGTAAAAAGAGAAGAGTTTGTCAATTCTGCGCATCAAAAGACGCTAGAATAGATTACAAAAACACTCAAAGATTACAAAAGTACATCACTGAGAGAGGTAAAATATTACCAAGAAGAATATCAGGTACTTGTGCAAAACATCAAAGAGAATTAACAGTGGCAATAAAAAGAGCTAGAAACTTAGCACTTTTACCATACACTTTAGACTAATAAAAGTAAGCCTTCCATTGAAATATCAAGGAAGGCTTTTTTAATAACTACTTCACAAAAATAAGATACAATATTGCTGTTAAGTAGTATAATTCGACTAGAAAAAACATCATTTAAAGAACCATTTTTTAAATGATATAATAATATATGTGTTATAATATGTTTATATATTTGATAGTTGCAAATTCACAAAAACTTTATATTTATACTCAAAATTAAATTTTGCGATTATTATAAAAATAAATTGCAAAGATAAGAATGTAATTACATATTGTTTATTGAATTATTATAAATACAATAATTAATTACTAAAAATACTTATATAATTTATTTTTAAGGTTAAATAATATAAAGGAGGGTAAAGTTGTGAGGATTGATAGGAATACTGATATTACAAAAAACATGAAATTAATAGAATGGATGAAAAACGAGCTATTAATGAGTGTTAGTGAATTATTTAATGTTTTATTCAAAGGTGTAAGATCAGCGGATGAGGGACTTCAAGATATATTAGCAAATATTATAATGATAACTTATCTTTTAGCAAAAAGACTAGGAATAAGTTTTAATGAAATAGACTATAAAATAAAAGAAAAAACTTCATTAGGGATAAAAGAAGATCACAGTATAGAAAAATGGTATGGAGATTTAACCAATTTAAAAAATCATATTGAAAACAGGGAGTGATTATAAATTGAATAAAAAAATAACATTACCTCAGACGATAGTAATAACATTATTTACTATAATAATGATATTAGTTGCGGTTAATATACCAGCATTGAGTATATTAACAATTAGTGTTTCTTCATTGTTTGTGGTAATTGCTGCATTATCAGACACTAAAGGTATTTTCATATCTTTTGCTATGGTAATTTTGGGGCTAATTTTCTTTATTGACCCGGTATATATTTTTGATATTTGTCTAAATTTTGTTATACCAGGGATAATAATAGGTATAATTACTAGAAACATATTAAACTATAAGGAAGATAATAAATATAACCCTATTTTTATGGGGACTATTGCATTTATACTTGGATTAATTGCAAATTATTTAGTATCAAAATACTTATTTAATATTAATATGTTAGAAGAATTCACTTCTGTTATGAAAGCACAATTATCAACACAAATTAGTGTAATACAAGAATCTGTATCAAATCTGGCTTCAATGCCAAACATTACAGAGGAGTCAATAATACAAACAGTGTTAAATATTATGCCATTAATACTATTTTCTAGGGCTATAATATTAGCTATACTTACATATTTCTTAGCTATATTCACCTTAAAGAAAATAAGAAAAAATAATATAAAAGAAACTCTAAAAGGAATTAAGTTTTCTCGATTTTATTTACCGGGAAATGCTGTATTAACTTCGTTTGTTTTATATATACTTATAATGTTAATTGAAATATTAAATATCCCATTATATACAGATTTAATATTAGTAAACTTAGAATTAATATTCTATATATTATTCCTTATACAAGGAGTATCTGTGGCTATATTCTTCACAAAAAAATGGCTTAAAGCAGGTCATGTAATAAAATTCATATTAGGAATAATAGCTGTAAGTATAGTAGGAATTATGGGAATTTCTATATTAGGAATGGTAGATAGTATATTCGATTTTAGAAAAGTAAAAAGTTGTGAATTAATATAGGAGGATAAATATGAGGAATAAGCCAAATTTTAAAATAAATATGCCAGAAATAAATGCTTATATATTGATAATAGGGATAATGAGTATACTGCTTCTTGCTTACAATTTATACTTAGGAGGCTTATTTTTCTTTGGATTCATATATATAGTCTTTCACAACTGGAGAATCGCTAATTTTAGAAAAAAGGAATGGAATAAATATATTCAGAATTTGTCGTTAGATATGGATGAAACAACAAAAAAAGCTATAATGAATTTACCAATTCCTCTTTGTATATTAGAATTCGACGGGAATATAAATTGGTATAACAATAAGTTTTATGAAATGACAGGTTCACCAGATTTATTAGGTGAAAATATAGATAATATAATACCAAACTTAGATTTAAGAAAAGTTTTAAATGAGAATAAAGAAATGTATACTGATGTTGAATATAAAGATAGACAGTATACTGTTGTTTATAATGTTATAAAAAATGAACAAAATGACAATGCAAAATATCTAATGATGTTATATTGGATGGATAAAACTGAATATTTACAACTAAAACAACAATATGAAGATGATAAAAATGTAATTATGTTAATTCAAGTTGATGAATATGATGAAGTTTTAAAAAGTGCTCCAGAAGAAAAGAGATCTTTAATAACAGTTGAATTGGAACGTATCTTTACATCTGTTTTTGAAAATGAACTTAAAGGGGCAATCAAAAAAACATCTAAAGATAAATATGTCTTTTTCACTAGAGAAAAAGAATTAAAAAAACTACAAGAAAATAAATTCGCTATATTGGATACTATAAGAAATATAAACTGTGAGAATACTCTTCCAGTTACTATAAGTATAGGAGTTGGTAGAGAAGGTGATTCTTTATATAAAGATTTGCAACGTGCAAACGGTGCATTAGATTTAGCGTTAGGTAGAGGTGGAGACCAAGCTGTTGTTAAAACTCAAGACAAATTCGAGTTTTATGGTGGAAAGTCAAAAGCAGTAGAAAAAACTACAAAAGTTAAATCTAGATTAATAGGATATGCACTTAAAGAAGTAATCTCACAAAGTAATAATATATACATTATGGGACATAAATATCCAGATTTAGATGCGATGGGTGCAGCTGTAGGTATATTTGACATATGTAAATCTTGTGGTAAATCAGCCAATATAGTATTAGACCAAGTTAACGATTCTATAGAAGAATTCGTTAAGAGAGTAAAGAAACAGGAATATTACAAAGGTCTATTTATAACATGTGAGGAAGCCATAAAAAACTGCAACAAAGATACAGTTGTAATTGTTGTGGATACTCATAGGCCAAGCTATACAGAATGCCAAGAATTATTAAATATTGCTAAAAAGGTAATAGTAATAGACCATCATAGAAGAGGTGTGGAATTTATAAAAGATACAGTTTTATTATTCCATGAAATATATGTATCATCTACATGTGAAATGGTAACAGAACTTATTCAGTATTTAGAAGAAGATGTTAAGATAAATAAATTAACAGCAGAAGGCTTGCTTGCAGGAATTAACTTAGATACAAAATTCTTTGCATTTAAGACAGGTGTAAGAACTTTTGAAGCTGCATCATACTTGAAAAAAATCGGTGCAGATACTGTTGAAACTAAGATGTTATTTAAATCAAATGTAGAAGATTTTATTGCTAGAGCTGATATTATAAAAAATACTAAAATAATAAATAAAAGAATTTGTATAGCTTATTCTGAATCAGAAATAAGCAATATAAATGTGGTCATAGCTAAGGCAGCTGATGAACTTTTAAATATTAAAAATGTTGAAGCTTCTTTTATCCTAGGACACAAAAATGACACAGTATTTATAAGTGCGAGGTCATTAGGACAAATCAACGTTCACGTACTCATGGAAAAGCTAGGAGGCGGCGGACATATAGATATAGCTGGTGCTCAACTTAAAAATGTAACACTAAATCAAGCTTATAAAAAGGTGCATCAGATAATAGAAGAATATTTAGAGGAGGAAAATCAATGAAAGTAATATTATTAAAAGACGTTAAAGGCACAGGAAAAAAAGGTGAGGTTAAAGAAGTAAGTGATGGTTATGCAAGAAACTTCTTACTACCTAAAAAAATGGCAAAATTAGCAGATAACCAAGCTGTTAAAGAATTAAAAGAACAAAATAAATCAGCAGAAATAAAAGCTCAAAAAGAGTATGAAGAAGCTGTTGAATTAGGCGATAAAATGAAAGAAATGAATATAGAAATATATTCAAAAGCAGGAGAAGGCGGAAGATTATTCGGTTCTATAACTGCAAAAGAAATAGCTGAACAACTTAAAAAACAAAAAGGTATAACAGTAGATAAAAGAAAAGTACTTTTAAATGAACCAATAAGAGTATTAGGTTCTAGATTCGTTGAAATAAAAATTCATCAAAAAGTTGTTACAAAAATAAGAGTAGACATTAAAGAAAAATAAACCTGAACTTGAGGTGATAAATAATGGAGGATAATACAAGAATTCCTCCACATAGTGTGGAAGCAGAACAGTCCGTATTAGGATCTATATTACTAGATAAAGATGCTATGATAAGTGTTTCAGAAACATTAATACCAGAAGATTTTTATAAAGAAGCACATAGAGTAATTTATGAATGTATGCTGAAACTTTATAACAATCAATCTGAAATTGACTTAATAACATTAGCAGATGAACTAAGAGATCAGGGGTATTTAGATGATATAGGAGGAATAGCATATATAACAAGCTTATCGACGATTGTTCCTACAACATCTAATATAAAATACTATATAAATATAGTAAAAGAAAAATCTATATCTAGACAATTAATATCAGCAGCAAATGATATTATAAATTTAGGTTATGATAGCTCTACAAAAGTTGAAGACGTTTTAGAAAATGCAGAGAAAAAGATTTTTGATATATCTCAAGAGAGAACAACTAATGATTTTCAGCCGATAAATCAAGTTTTAACAGAAACTCTTTCTATGCTAGAAAAATTATATGAAGAAAAAAGCGATGTTACAGGATTAACTACGGGATTTAGAGATTTAAATAAAAAAATAAATGGTCTTCAAAGATCGGATTTGTTACTAATAGCGGCACGTCCTGCTATGGGTAAAACAGCATTTGCACTTAACTTAGTACAAAATGCAGCCTTAAAAGGTGATGCATCAGTTGCAGTATTTAGTCTCGAGATGTCGAAGGAACAGCTTGTTCAACGTATGGTAGCAGCTCAATCTAGTGTAGAATTAAAGAAAATCAAGACCGGAACACTAGCTGCCAATGATTGGCCAAGAATAACAGATGGTATGGCAGTATTATCGGGAGCGAAAATTCATATAGATGATACACCAGGTATAAAAATATCTGAATTAAGATCAAAATGTAGAAAGTTGAAAATAGAAAAGGGATTAGATTTAGTATTGATAGACTACTTACAGCTTATGGAAGGTGAAGGCCATAACGAAAGTAGACAACAAGAAATTGCTAAGATATCTAGATCGTTGAAAATATTAGCTAAAGAATTGGATTGTCCAGTTGTTGCATTATCTCAGTTATCAAGAGCCCCAGAACAAAGGGCAGATCATAGACCGATGCTTTCAGACTTGAGAGAATCAGGTTCTATAGAACAGGATGCCGATATAGTAATGTTTTTATATAGGGACGAATATTATAATCCAGATACAGAAAGAAAAAATATCGGTGAGGTTATTGTGGCTAAAAACAGACATGGAGAAACTGGAACAGTTGAACTAGTTTGGTTTGGTGAAATACAAAAATTTGCCGATAAAATGAGAGAAGAATAAAACTAAAAAAATATATATATTTATAAAAATTGTAAATATTAAAATAAAGAAACTAAAAAATTATACACAATATCCACAGGCTTCTGTTGATAATTGTGTATAATTTTTGTTGATAAATTTTCTAATTATCAAAAAATACAAATTAAATTATTTCTCTTTTAAATAAAGTTGCAATAAAATCGAATGTTTGATAAACTAATAGACGTAAGTGTTCGAAAATTAATAATAATTTATATAGAGGTGAACGTATGAAAACAGTAGCAATAGTAGGCTCTCAATGGGGAGACGAAGGAAAAGGTAAAGTAATAGATTTCTTAGCTACTCAAGCAGATGTAGTAATAAGAGCTCAAGGTGGAAATAACGCTGGACATACTATAGTTGTAGATGGGAAAAAATTCGCATTAAGATTAATACCATCTGGGATATTAAATCCAAACACTATAAATGTTATAGGAAACGGTATAGTATTTGATCCAAAAGGATTCTTTGAAGAACTTGAAATGTTACAAGAAAACGGCATAGATACAAAGAATATAAAAGTAAGTGATAGAGCTCACATAATATTCCCATACCACAAAGAACTTGATGGTTTAGCAGAAGAAGCAAGAGGCGATAACAAAATAGGAACTACTAAAAGAGGTATAGGTCCTTGCTATATGGATAAAACTGAAAGATCTGGTATAAGAATATGCGACTTAATGGATAAAGAAGTATTTGCTAAAAAATTAAAAGGTCAAGTAGATGCAAAAAATAAAATAGTTAAAGGTGTATATGATAAAGAAGCAGATATGTTCAACTACGATGAAATATATGCTGAATTCATGGAATACGCAGAAAAATTAAGACCATTTGTTGCTGATACAACTGTAATAGTTTATGATGCAATAAAAGCTGGTAAAAAAGTTTTATTTGAAGGAGCACAAGGTACTTTACTAGACTTAGATTTAGGAACATACCCATTCGTTACTTCTTCTCACCCAACATCAGGTGGATTCGCAGTTGGTGCTGGTGTAGGTCCAAACATGATAAAAGACGTTGTTGGTATAGTTAAAGCTTATACTACAAGAGTTGGTGAAGGGCCATTCGTTACTGAACAATTAAACGAAATAGGTGACCAAATAAGAATAAAAGGTCATGAATTCGGTACAGTAACAGGTAGATCAAGAAGATGTGGATGGTTCGATGCTGTTGTTGTTAAATATGCAGCTAGAACAAACGGTTTAACTAGTATAGCATTCATGTTATTAGATGTATTAACTGGATTCGAAGAAATACAAGTATGTACAGCTTACAAATGTGGAGATGAAATATTAGAAAACTTCCCAGCTTCATTAGAACAATTAGCTAAATGTGAACCTGTTTATGAAACAATGCCAGGTTGGACAGAAGATATAACTAAAGTTGAAAAATACGAAGATCTTCCAGAAAACGCTAAAAAATATATAACAAGAATAGAAGAGTTAATAGGTGTTAACGTAGACTTAGTTTCAGTTGGACCAAACAGAGCTCAAACTATAATAAGAAAAAATGTATTCGATAAATAATATCTAAATTATTTAAGCATTAATATAAAATAAAAAGGATGTATCATTAGATTAGAATCTAAATGGTACATCCTTTTTTTAATCAAATTTACTTTCCCATCTTAAATCTTTTCCAACAAATTTAACTAATGTAAATTTATCAAAAATTCTAGATGAGATTCTTTCTGTATAAGTTTCAGCTAATTTTCCAAGGGAGAAATTAGTTGATATTATAGTTTTCTTTTTATTTAAAAGTCTAGTATTTAATATCATAAATAATTCACTGACTGTAAAAGTATTAGTAAGCTCAGTACCAAGGTCGTCGATTATTAATAAATCACATTCAAATAAATTATTGTAGTTTTCTTTTGATATAGAATTATTTATATTATGGAATTTGTATTCTTCTATAATTTCAAACATTTTAAATGATGTTTGATATATAACCGTAAATCCTTTGTCTAATAATGCTTTTGCAATGCAATTTGACATAAAGGTTTTTCCTAAACCTGTATCTCCATAGAATAATAGATTTTCTTCATTATCTTTAGTGAAATTCTGCACAAACATTTCACATATTGCTGATATTTCAAGTATATTTTGTTTTGATGATATATTTAGTTCTGGTATTATATCATCTGAAAATAGAGAAAGATCTAATGTATTAAAGTTTTGTGTTTTGAAGTTTCTTGATATATTGGACATTTTATAATATTCATTTATAAGAGCTTGTTTAAAACAATTGCATTTCTCTCCGTTTTTTAAAAATCCAGTATCTTCGCATATAGGACATTCATATTGAATTTCTAAATCATGTTCAGGGATATTATGCATTTTTAAGAAGTTTTGTTTTTCTTCTTTTAACGAGTTTATATCTTCTCTACACTTAGCCAATAAATTTTCTTTATCAGGAGAAGTAGATAAAACTAATCTCATCATTTTTAGTCCAACATTAGTTATTTCATCGTCGATTTTTTCTATTTCCGGAAACTTGTTATATATTCTCTTTTTTCTTTCTTCAAATTCATATTCTGCCTTATCTCTTTTCTTTTGGTACGAAAAAAGAATTTCTCTTACTGCTGAGTCTTTCAATTAATTAATCACCTACTTTGCTTTTTTTGAATTTTGAACTTTGAGTAATTTTGCTTCTAACTCATCTTCAGAATATTTTCTGAAGTGCTCATTAAAACTATTGTGATATCTAGTAACTACCTTTGGAGCTCTATCTTTACTATAGTTAGTATTGTTGTTGTAATTATAAGTTTTAGTTTCTTTTTTCTTTTGATTTTCTTCTTTTTCTTTTTGTTTACTAGCTTTAAATTCAGCTTCTTCTTTTTCAACATCTTCTATAGTCGTTATATCTTTAGAGTACCAATTTTCCATTATACCATTTATATAAGATATAGACGGATTTGGGGTATTTATACTCTTAGAACATGCATATGATATTAATTCTTGACTAAAATTGTATTTATCAATCCAGATATCTATAATTTCTTTTTCTGAATCTGTTGGTTGTCTATTAGAGAAACCAAGTTGATTTAAGATGCTGCGATAAATGGAATATCTGTCTTTTCTAGCTACAAAACTATTTTTAGCATCCTCAACAGAAATTATATTTGCATCATACCAATTTCTCAGTACACTTTCAACATAATTTAAAGGTTTAGGATTGCCGTTTTTTTGTTCTTTACTATATTCATAGGCATAGACTACTAAGTCAGGAGTTAAATTATATTCATTAATAAGCTCTAGGATTTTCATATTTTCACTTGGAACTAAAGGTCTTCCTATTATTTTATTTATAGAATTAAACATTCTGACAATACTAGGATTATTTCTAGCCTCTAAAAGTTTATCTGTATCTGATTGGACTGGAGCAACAGTTTTATTATTATCAATATTATTCATATAAAAATCTCTTAAATTTACAAATTCAATTGAAAAATCAAAGTCATCTTCAACATCATTTTTATGTATTTTTACTAGTTTTTGTTGTTCCCAATACTTCCAAGCATTGATTACATCTGATAAGGGAACCCCTAAATTTTTAGCCAATGAAATATTATTAAAATTTGGATTGGCCTTAGGATCACATGCTTGTCGATAGCCTAAAAGATAAACTTGTACGTATAATCCATTAGCCATAGGCATAAATATATCTATGAAGATATTAGAGATTATAGTATCTCCAGAATCTTTTTTATTAACTTCTTTAAAAAACATTTCATCACCTCAGATAAATTATAACATAAGACATTATAGTTTTATCTTTGAACTAAAAAAAAAAAATATGCATGTAAAATGGGAGGGGAAATAAAATGGTTATAAACTTTAATAAGAAAAGGAGAAAGATAGCCTTAGTTATACTTATTATACTCTGTGCTATAGGGGTATTTTTTCTTATTAATCATAAGACAGAGAATGATACTATGCAAATAGTAGATGACAAACAAATAAATAATTACATAATTGATGTTGTATTTAATGATAAAGATAAGATAATTGAGTGTAATCAAAATATTACATATGTAAATAATACTGGCAAAACTTTAGACAAGTTGTATATGCATATCTATCCAAATGCTTTTTCGGATAGCGAAACATGCCCTTTTGAAAAGGAAGAAATGGAACAAGCTTACCCAAATGGTTTTAATAGGGGATACATAGACATATTAAACATTTTAAATAGTAATAAAAAATTAAAATACAATATAACAGGAGATAAAAAAGATATTTTAGAAATCCAATTAGATAAAGAGTTAAAAAAGGGTGAGAAATGTTCTATCGATATGAAATATAATGTGAAATTACCTAATTGCTTAGGTCGTTTTGGATATGGTGATGATACGATAAATATAACTAACTGGTTTCCAATAGCATGTGTTTATGATGAAAAAGGATGGAATTTAGGAAGTTACTCAGCAATAGGAGACCCATTTTATAGTGATACAAGTAATTTTACAGTTAATATTTTAGTTCCAAACAAATATGAAATTGCTAGTACAGGTTCAATAATAGAAGAAAAGAAAGATAAAGATAAAAAACTTTGTAAGTTACAAGCTAAAAAAGTAAGAGATTTTGCAATGATATTAAGTGATAAATTTATAATAAATAAAAGTGTTTATGGAAAAACTTCTATTATTACATATAGTTTAGACAAAGATTTAGCAGTTGAGGCAAATAAAATTGCAAAAGAATCAATAAAAGTATTTAGCGAGTTGTTTACAGAATATCCATACGATACATATTCAGTAGTAGCGAGTGATTTCTTTATAGGAGGAATGGAATATCCGACTTTAGTAATGATAGACAAAAATTTATATGATGAAGATAGTAAGTTCTTGCTAGAGTATGTAATTGCGCATGAAACAGCACATCAATGGTGGTATAGCATAGTTGGAAATGATGAAGTAAGTGAACCATGGCTTGATGAAGCGCTTACGGAATATTCTACTATTTTATATTTTGAAAGCAGATATGGTAAAGACGTAAGTGATAAATTGATGAAGACTATGAAAGTTCAAAGTGAAAATTATAGAGGAGAAGATATGTTTAAAGCAATTAATGAATTTGGTAGCTCATCAGAATATAGTTTAAATGTATATACAAAAGGTGCAGTAGTTTTTAATGAAATAAGAAAAGAAGTTGGAGATAAGATTTTCTTTGAAACATTACAAGAATACTGTCAGAGTTATATGTTCCAAAATGTTAATGGAGAACAATTTATGAAATTATGGAAGGATAAAGGGGTGGATATAAATAAGATAGTTGATAAATGTAGTTAAGATATATATAATGTTTAAGATATAAATAATGAGGTAATCTTTAAATAGGGTGTGGAAAAACGTCTCACACTCTATTTTTTTGGTATAATATTATGTAGAAGTTAAGATAGAGAGGAGCGGTAAGGTGTTAAAATATTGTTCAATTGGAAGTGGAAGTAGTGGGAATTGCCATGTTGTAACTTATAAAGATACGGGAATTTTAGTAGATGCAGGACTAGCAGGAAAAACAATAACATCAGGAATACAACAAGCTGATTTTGATATAGAAAAAATACGTGGAATATTTATAACTCATGAACATTCTGACCATATAAAAGGTGCAGGAATTATGTCTAGAAAATTAGATATACCTATATATGCAAATTTAAAAACATGGTGTTCAATGAAAGATAAAATCGGAAATATAAAAGAAGAAAATATGGTGGTTTTTGATAATGATAAAACTTATGTTTTAGGAGATTTAAAGATAAGACCTTTTTCAATACCACATGACTCGGAAGATGCAGTGGGATATAATATCTATTCAGAAAAAGAAAAAATGTCTATAGCAACTGATATAGGATATATAACTGAAAATATAAGAAAAAATGTAAAAGGTTCAAAATTAGTAGTGTTAGAATCAAATTATGATCCTAATATGCTTATGATGGGAAGTTATTCATACGCACTTAAAAAGAGGGTAATGTCTGAAGGCGGTCATTTATCAAATGAAGAAGCTGCAAGTTTTTGCATAGAGCTAGTAGAGGGAGGAACGGAATCAATACTATTAGCACATTTAAGCAAAGAAAATAATTTTCCTGAGTTAGCATATGCAACATCAAAAAATGTTTTAACTAAAAATAACATGATAATAGGAAAAGATTTAATATTAGATGTATTATCAAGAGATAAAGTTTCAAAGGTTTATGAACTATAGAAATATGAATGGACAAATTTAATTAAGGGGGAAATATATATGTTATATTTTGAAAATGATTATTCAGAAGGGGCACATGATAAAGTTTTAGAAGCATTAATAAAAACTAATTATGAGAAACTTTCTGGATATGGAAGTGATGAATATTGTGAAAAAGCAAAAGAAAAAATTAAAAAAGCTTGTGGATGCGAAAATGCAGAAGTTTATTTTTTAGTTGGTGGAACACAAACAAATCAAATAATTATAGATACAACATTAAAACCATATGAAGGAGTTGTATCAGCGGAAACTGGACATGTCAGCGTGCATGAAGCAGGAGCTATAGAATATACAGGACATAAAGTTTTAACAGTTCCACAACATAATGGAAAAATAGATGCAACAGAGCTAAAAGATTTTTTAGAAACATTTTTTAATGATGGAAACCATGAACATATGGTATTTCCGGGAATGGTTTATATATCACATCCAACAGAATATGGAACATTATATACAAAAGATGAATTAGAAAAAATATCTACGATTTGTAGAGAATTTGAATTACCATTATTTTTAGATGGTGCTAGATTAGGCTATGGAGTAATGGCAAAGGAAACTGATGTAGATATCAAAACCATAGCAAAATACTGTGATATTTTTTATATAGGTGGAACAAAAATTGGAGCATTATGTGGAGAAGCAGTAGTATTTACTAAAAATAATATGCCGAAACACTTTACAACAATGGTAAAACAACATGGTGCTTTACTTGCAAAAGGAAGATTATTAGGTGTTCAATTTGATGCATTATTTACAGATAATCTTTATTTTGATATAGCAAAAAATGCAATATATATGGCAGAACTATTAAAAAAAGGACTAGCTGATAAAGGATATAAGTTTTACTTAGATTCACCTACAAACCAGCAATTTATCATATTAGAAAATAGTAAAATGAATGAACTATCAAAATACGTTAGATTTAGTTTTTGGGAAAAATACAATGATTCACATACAGTAGTCAGATTTGCAACAAGCTGGGCTACAAAAAGAGAAGATGTTGAATCATTAATTGCATTATTATAAATAAAATATTAAAAAATCGTCCGCCACTATATTTGGCGGATTTTTTAATGCTAAATTTATACATTAGAGGTTTAAAATTATAAAAATAGTTAGTAAAATAAATATTTATCCACTGTTTTCTAATTATCAACTGTGGATATGTGGATAAGTATGTGAATTTTTGTTTATTTCTAACTATTGCAATAAATCTTGTATTTTAAAATATATACAAAAGCAAATTGGTATAATATAATCAAATAGGATTATTTAAATGTAGAATAAAGCATTTTAACATTTAATAAAAAAGGAACGATAATATATAAAGGAGGAAATGCTACTTATATAAAGTAGTATAGATTATATGAGAATAAATATAGTATGCGTCGGAAAAATTAAAGAAAAATATTTGAAATTAGGTATAGATGAATTCAAAAAAAGATTATCTAAATATTGCAAATTAGAAATAATAGAGCTAGAGGATGAAAAAGCTCCAGAAAATCTAAGTGATAAAGAAATGTTAATTATAAAAGAAAAAGAAGGGAAGAAAATTCTATCTAAGATAAAAGATAATAGCTATGTTATAGCTCTTGCAATAGATGGAAAAAATTTATCATCAGAAGAACTTGCACAGACTATAAATAAATTAGGTGTAAGGGGTGTAAGTAACATAACTTTCGTAATTGGTGGTTCGTTAGGTCTTTCAGATGAAGTTTTATCAAGAGCAGATTATAAGTTATCTTTCTCAAAAATGACATTCCCACATCAATTAATGAGATTAATTTTATTAGAGCAAGTCTATAGAGCTTATAGAATAAATAATGGAGAACCGTATCACAAGTAACGGAGCGTGTTTATATAAAAATGACCGTCATCAAGTAAATTTTTATTTACTTGGTGACGGTCTTCTATATATAAAAATTATTATTTTTTAAATATTCCAAATGGTTTACCAACTGGTAAGAATACTCTTCCGAAGTGAGTATTTAATACTGCAGCACCACATCCATAGAATGAAACTATAGCTATAGCTAATTCAGAGTAAGCAGCTAACATATGAGTTGCATGCTCCATTATTCCGAATGAAGTTAATGTTAATCCTATGAATAAGAAGTCTATAAGAACAAATATAGTGAATAATACTTTATGAGTTTCCATAGCTCCTATAGTCATGAATATAGTGAATATTAGGTATCCTAAGTAAGCGAATCCTAATTGTTTTGTATCACAAGCAGCAGCTAATTTTTCTCCGAACACACCGTTTTGCATTAACCAAGTGAATCCTACTGCATACCAGAAGAATGCATAAGCACCGAATGCAGTTGCACCGAATGTATTGTTGTGTTTGAAATCATTTATTGATGCCATTAATTGAGCACTTGCTCCTAAGAATATAGCCCATGGGAAAACTAGAGATACACCATTAGTTAATCCAAGTTTTTGAGATGAAGCTACTAATGTTATTATTGCTAATCCGAAAAGTCCTAATGCTGAAGGATCAGCAGTTACAACTTTAACTTTTGTTTCGTTATTCATCGTGAAACCTCCTATAAAAATATATTAATTAATGTACTTTGTATACACATACCTATATATAATACCAAAAAAATTGATTTAGGTATACAAAAAATATAAAATAGTTAATAATTGGAGCATATATTTTTTTAATAAATATATAAAAATACCCCTTATGATTTTTAAATTAATAAATCATAAGGGGATAGTATTTAAAGTGATTTAATTATTTCTTCTAATTTCTCAGATAGAGTTCTTGCACGCTCAAAATCAGTATCTTTTAATGCATAAGCAATTTGCATCTCAAGAGATTTTTTCTTTTCTTCAATTTGTAGATAGTCTTTGTCAAAGTGATTAGCATAAATCATTTTTCTAAATTTACGCATGCTTACTTTTCTTACTGTTTTATCTTCAATAAGAAGAACATAATCTGCACAGTTAACTATGAAATGGTAATCATGAGAAACCATTAATATAGCACCTTTATAATTTTGGATAGCTTTTTCTAAAGCCATTTGCGAATAAATATCTAAGTGGCTTGTAGGTTCATCCATTAGTAACATATTTGCTTTACTAGCAGAAACTTTAGCTAGTTGAAGGATATTTTTTTCTCCACCAGATAAAGAATCTATTTTTTGTGTAAGAATATCTGAATCAAATCCATATCTTCCAAGATATCTTCTTATTTCACCATAAGTTTCAAAACCAACATCATAGAATTCTTGAAGTATTGTGTTAGATTCGTTTACTACTTCACTTTGCATTTGAGATAAATATGCTAATTTAATATTTTCATCTATTTTAATAGATTCATTATTATTTTTGAATATTTGCCTTAATAAAGTAGTTTTTCCAACGCCGTTTGTACCAACTATAGCTACTTTATCAGTAGATTTTATTTCAAAGTTAACATTTTCTAAAAGTGTTTCATCAAATGAAATACCAAAATCAGATGTTTTTAAGGCTATAGTTTCTTCAATTTCATTATTAGTTTCTAAGTTAATGTAAGGTTGTTTTATATCTACAAATGGATGTTTGATTCTATTTGCTTCTAATCTTTCTTGAATTTTAACTCTAGCTTTTAATGCTCTACCTCTAGAAGCATCTGCATTATAAGTTGCTTTTTCTCTTAATACTTCGATTAATGCTTCATTTCTAGCGATTTCTTCTTCATCAGCCATTGCCATCTCTTGTAATTCAATTTTAGTTTGAAGAAGAGAGAAGTTATAGTCAATATATCTTCCATCAAATTCTTGAAGTTCAGTATTTTCAAGATGAATAATTTTATTGAAGCAATGGTTTAATAAATATCTATTATGTGTAATTACTAAGATAGTTTTTTTATGAGAATTAATTAAGTTTTTTAATGCATTAAGATTTTCAAAGTCTAAGAATACATCAGGTTCATCCATAATCATTAAATCTGGGTTATTAAGCATTTCTTTTATTACTTGGATAAGTTTAAATTCTCCACCACTAAGTTCAGAAATCATTCTATCTCTGTGATTACCGAAGTCAGCTATATTTAATTTCTTGTTGATATTATTTTCATAATTATCACCATCGATTGCATCAAATGCATCTAAAACTTCTTGATATTTTTCTAATACAGTTTCTATATCGTCAGTAGTTCCCATCTCAGCACAAAGAGTAGCTATTTCATTTTCAAGTTTTATAAATTCTTCTGCAATATACTCAAAAACAGTTATATCATTTGCTTTGTCTCTTTGAGTGAATTGGCTTACGTATCCGATTTTTAAGTTTGGCTCCATTTCTAACTTACCATCAAATAGGTATTTTTCTGGATCTATGATTATATCTATAAGTGTACTTTTTCCACTACCACTTGCACCTATAAAAGCACAATGTTGACCTTCTTCTAATGTAAATGAAACATTATTATATAAGTCCCTTTGTGGGAATGAGTACGATAATTTTTCAAATTTTATCATATAATTACCTCTCTTTATTATTTAAAAAAATCGCCATATTTTAACGGTCTTTTGGCGAATTTACTTTTGATAGAATAACATTTTTTATAACTAATTTCAATTATTTAAAATTGGATTTTTAGTAGAGTGAGTAGTTTATATTTATTGACATATATAATGATATTGTAAATTAATATTGTAAATATTAGAATTAATGATAAGATACAAAATATATAGATAGTACAAAGACAAATTAAGGAGGAAATTAAGTTGAAATATAATGTTGATGTAGAAGCGACCAATTCGTATTTAGATACATATAATGAACATTGTCAGTGTATGTATTGCAAAAATTATTTAAAAACTTTTGAAAAAGAATATCCAAAAGCAACAAAGGTATTAGCTGAGCTAGGTATTAATGTAGATTATCCATTAGAAATAATAGATTTTTGTTGGAATGAAAAAGGAGATAAGCGTATTTACGAAAGTTACTATTCAGTTAAAGGCGAATTATTTGAAGATAAGACTGTATTATATGATGAAGATGCAGTTATAACATTATATAGACATGATACTGATGCACATATTTATGTTAATACAGGTATGTCAAAACCATACTTTATTGCACAAGTAACAAATATTGAATTACCATGGGTATTAGAAGAACAACCATTTGATTAAAAAATTATTGATATGTTTTAAGATAATAAATAAGGGCTTAAAAAGCCCTTTTCTATTATAATTATTAATTTTAATTATTGTATAAATTTGATTCTATACAATAGTAACATTTTTTATTTTGAACTTAAACTATCTCGATACTGTTTTGGAGACATACCTGTTTCCTTTTTAAATAATGTATAAAAATAAGATGTATTATTAAGTCCAATCAAATCTCCTATTTCGGCTATGGACAAGTCCGTAGTTTTTAATAATTCAAGAGAAGTATCAATTCGTTTTTTATTAATAAATGTAATAATATTAAACCCAGTTTCTTTTTTAAATAATCTTGTAAGGTGATCAGGAGATAAACCTATTTCATTGGCAACTTTCTTAACAGAGAGGTTTGATGATAGGTTCAAATTTATAAAAGTAAAAGTAGCTTTTACAGTAGGAGAAAATTGGGATAGTGAATGTTTTTTTGTCAATAAACAATAAGAACGGACCATTTCTTGAGGGAAATTATTTAATGTTTCAAAAGATGGTGCATGTTCTATTTTTTTTGCCCATTTTCTTGATAACTCATCTAAATATATAGGAGGAACACCGCCCATATGTGAGGCTTTACGGAATAAAGTATTACCACTTAATAATAAATTTTTTGTATCTCTGATTGAATCAGATGCGTTATTAATATCACTTAGGCTTGAACTATATTTTTCAAGATGGGCTTGTGCACGATTTAAATCCCCTTTTGTAATATAAGATAAAAGTTTCCCTTCTGATATGTATCTTTCCTCAAGTATTTTATACATAGAAGTTCGATTCATCTCTTCTGTAAAAATATCATAGCTTGAATCTTGTTTAGACAAAATACTTAAGTCTAAATTATTTATTTTGGGTGGAATAGAACTTTTAGTAATATATTCATTAATAGTATATAAAATTTCAAATATCTCAGCAGAATCTATAGAAGGAACTGACTGATAATATAGTTTTAGTTTTGCAGCATAATCTAAGCTGAGTTGTAAATTGCTTATAATTTCATAAACTAAATTACCTGTAATAGGATTTTCTAAAAATGGACCAATCATAAGATGTTCATCACGATTTTCTGAGATGCATAGTGTGTAATACTGAGTATTAAATGGTGTGGTTATATTTGTAATTACCGAACTTCCGCATTGATTAAGGTAAATTTTTAAACATTTTGTAAGATGATAATTTATCATTGATGAAAAATCAGAATATCCTTCTGTACGAAGTGATTCTAATGTTGATTTTTGGAATTTACGTACTTTCACAGGAATACATTTTGATAATAATTTTATTGTAAAATCTAAAATATCTGTTTGCATAAAACAATCTCCTTTATAGTTATATAATATATAATAAAAAATTTTTAAAAAACGTATATGTGAATATTATAATCGGATTTGAGCATTATGAAAACCTTTTTTTGTGATACAATTAACATATCGTTATAAAAAATAACAAATTCAAAACATGTGTTAAATATATTGCAGTCAGTACTTGCAATATAAAAATATGTATTATAACTTCAATGAGATTAGAATATGCATTTTGTTTTGAGATAAAAATAAGGGGGAAATATATATGAGACAAATATATAATTTTAATACTAAATGGGGATTTTCTAAAGAAGCTGTAGAAGCACCAACTACAATGCCTGAAAGATGGAATTGGGTTAACCTACCTCATACTTGGAACAATATAGATG
>NZ_JBCLNH010000021.1:43219-61639 GCF_039062665.1 Clostridium sp. 2218st1_F5_2218SCRN_220325
TGGACAAGATGGTGGAAATGACCTTTATAGAGGAACTGCTTTCTATGCGAAAGAACTTGAAAAAATGGATTTACCAAAGGCTGATAGATATTTCTTAGAAATACAAGGGGCAAATTCTTCAGCAATATTATATGTAAATGGTAAAAAATTAGCTAACCATGATGGAGGTTATTCAACTTGGAGAGTTGATATAACAGATGTATTAGAAGATAAAAACTTATTTGTGTTCGAATTAGATAACTCTGCAAATGATAGAGTATATCCACAAAATGCAGACTTTACATTCTACGGTGGACTTTATCGTAATGTAAATATAATAGCAGTAAATGAATCACACTTTGATTTAGAATACTATGGAGCACCTGGTATAAAAGTAACTCCAAAAGTAGTAGGCGAAAATGCTAAAGTTGAAGTTGAGGTATTCGTTAAAAATGTAAAAGAAAATCAAAAATTAATATATACATTAAAAGATGCAGAAGGAAATGTTGTTGTAGAGCAAGAAACACCTGCTTCACAAACTGTAGCATCTTTAGAAATAGAAAACGTACATTTATGGCATGGTAGAAAAGATCCATATCTTTATACTGCAGAAGTTTATTTAAAATCAGAAGATGAAGTTTTAGACAATGTAAGCACAAGATTTGGGTGCCGTACTTTTGAAATACATCCAGAAAACGGATTTATATTAAATGGAGAAGAATATCCACTAAGAGGTGTATCTCGTCACCAAGATAGATGGGGAGTAGGTAATGCATTACTTAGAGAACATCATGATGAAGATATGGACTTAATATGTGAAGTAGGAGCAACTACAATAAGACTTGCTCACTATCAACATGACCAATACTTCTACGATTTATGTGACGAAAGAGGTATGGTAGTATGGGCTGAAATACCATATATATCAAGCCATATGCCAAATGGTAGAGAAAATACAATATCTCAAATGAAAGAATTAGTAGCTCAAAACTACAACCATCCATCAATAGTTGTATGGGGATTATCAAATGAAATAACTATAGGTGGAGAAGATAATCCAGACTTAGTTGAAAATCACCGTATATTAAATGACTTAGTTCATGAAATGGACAAAACTCGTTTAACAACTATAGCGTGTGTATCTATGTGTAGTATGGACAATGAATATGTACAAATACCAGATGTAGTATCATACAATCACTACTTCGGATGGTATGGAGGAGATACTTCTCAAAATGGACCTTGGTTTGATGAGTTCCATGCTAAACATCCAAATATACCAATAGGTTGTAGTGAATATGGTTGTGAAGCATTAAACTGGCATACTTCTAACCCAGAACAAGGTGACTATACAGAAGAATATCAAGCATACTACCACGAAGAATTAATAAAACAATTCTTCACAAGAAAATATATGTGGGCAACACATGTATGGAATATGTTTGACTTTGGTGCAGATGCAAGAAATGAAGGTGGAGAAAATGGACAAAACCACAAAGGTTTAGTTACATTTGACCGTAAATATAAAAAGGATTCATTCTACGCTTACAAAGCTTGGTTATCAGATGATCCATTCGTACATATATGCTCTAAGAGATATGTAGATAGAGTAGAAGAAACTACAAAAGTAACTGTTTACTCAAATCAACCAGAAGTAGAGTTATTTGCTAATGGTGTTAGTTTAGGAAAACAAACTTCACCAGAACACTTCTTCTATTTTGAAGTACCAAATACAGGTGAAACTACTTTAGTAGCTGTAGCTGGTGAATGCAGAGATGAAAGTTTCATCAGAAAAGTAGAAGTATTCAATGAAGATTATCGATTAAAAGAAACAGGAGCTATATTAAACTGGTTTGATATTAATGAAAGAGAAGGATACTTATCTCTTAATAGTAAAATAGAAGATATAATGAAATCAGAAGAAGGCGCAAAATTATTTATGGAATTTATGAAGAGTGGAGGTTCTGGTTGGGGAAATAACTCAACAAATGAAACTGAAGAAGAAGTAAAGAAAAAAATGAAGATGTTAGGAGCATTTAAAGTTCTTAGATATATAAGTCTTCTTAGTGCTACAAATGTAGACTTTACAAAAGAACAATTACTTGACTTAAATGATAAATTAAATCAAATTGCACAATAAAATACTAACTTTTTAAAATTAAAAATAAAAACGACTTATATATAAGTCGTTTTTATTTTTAGAATAAGACAATAAATATCGGATATATTAATAAAAAAAACGTATATATTGATGAGGAAAAACGTTTTTTGTGATATAATTAACATACTGTTAAATAAAGTAATAACACAAAACGACATAATTAAGTATTATAGTTATTACTTATGATATAAATATAATATTCTAACTTTACTTTGTTTAGAATATAATATTAAATTTTGACATATAAAATGAGGGGAGAAGGATATATATGAGACAAATATATAATTTCAACACAAAATGGGCATTCTCTAAAGAAGCTTTAGAAGCTCCAACTACAATGCCTGAAAGATGGAACTGGGTTAATATACCTCATACTTGGAATGATATAGATGGACAAGATGGTGGAAATGACCTTTATAGAGGAACTGCTTTCTATGCGAAAGAACTTGAAAAAATGGATTTACCAAAAGCTGATAGATATTTCTTAGAAATACAAGGTGCAAACTCTTCAGCAATAGTATATGTAAATGGTAAAAAATTAGCTAACCACGACGGGGGTTATTCAACTTGGAGAGTTGATATAACTGATGTATTAGAAGATAAAAACTTATTCGTATTTGAAGTAGATAACTCTCCAAATGATAGAGTATATCCACAAAATGCAGACTTCACTTTCTATGGTGGTATATACAGAGATTTAAATATAATCGCTGTAAGTGAATCACACTTTGATTTAGAATACTACGGAACACCTGGTATAAAAGTAACTCCAGAAGTAGTAGGTGAAAATGCTAAAGTTGAAGTTGAAGTATTCGTTAAAAACGTAAAAGAAAATCAAAAATTAGTATATACATTAAAAGATGCAGAAGGAAATGTTGTTGCAGAACAAGAAACACCTGCTTCACAAACTGTAGCATCTTTCGAAATAGAAAACGTACATTTATGGCATGGTAAAAAAGATCCATATCTATACACTGCAGAAGTTTGTTTAAAATCAGAAGATGAAGTTTTAGACAACGTAAGCGCAAGATTTGGATGCCGTACTTTTGAAATACACCCAGAAAACGGATTTATATTAAATGGGGAAGAATATCCATTAAGAGGTGTATCTCGTCACCAAGATAGATGGGGAGTAGGTAATGCATTACTTAAAGAACATCACGACGAAGATATGGATTTAATATGTGAAGTTGGAGCAACTACAATAAGACTTGCTCACTACCAACATGACCAATACTTCTACGATTTATGTGATGAAAGAGGTATGGTAGTATGGGCTGAAATACCATACATATCAACTCATATGCCAAATGGTAGAGAAAACACAATAACTCAAATGAAAGAATTAGTAGTTCAAAACTACAACCATCCATCAATAGTTGTATGGGGATTATCAAATGAAATAACAATGCATGGTGATTCTGATGAAGATTTAAGAGAAAACCATGTAATATTAAATGATTTAGTTCATGAAATGGACAAAACTCGTTTAACAACTATGGCTTGTGTATCTATGTGTAGCATGGATGACCCATATGTTCAAATACCAGATACAGTATCATACAATCACTACTTCGGATGGTATGGAGGAGATACTTCTCAAAATGGACCTTGGTTTGACGAATTCCATGCTAAATATCCAAACATACCAATAGGTTGTAGTGAATATGGTTGTGAAGCATTAAACTGGCATACTTCTGACCCACAACAAGGTGACTATACAGAAGAATATCAAGCATACTACCATGAAGAATTAATCAAACAATTCTTCACAAGAAAATATATGTGGGCAACACATGTATGGAACATGTTTGACTTCGGTGCAGACTCAAGAAATGAAGGTGGGGAAAATGGACAAAACCATAAAGGTTTAATGACATTTGACCGTAAATATAAAAAGGATTCATTCTACGCTTACAAAGCTTGGTTATCAGATGATCCATTCGTACACATCTGTGGTAAAAGATATGTAGACAGAGTAGAAGAAACTACAAAAGTAACTGTTTACTCAAACCAACCAGAAGTAGAGTTATTTGCTAATGGTGTTAGCTTAGGAAAACAAACTTCACCAGAACACTTCTTCTATTTTGAAGTACCAAATACAGGAGAAACTAATTTAGTAGCTATAGCTGGTGAATGTAGAGATGAAAGTTTCCTTAGAAAAGTAGAAGTATTCAACGAAGAATACCGTCTAAAAGAAAAAGGAGCAATATTAAACTGGTTCGATGTAGTAGCACCAGAAGGATATTACTCTCTTAACAGTAAAATAGAAGACATAGTTAAATCTGAAGAAGGAGCTAGAGTATTCTCTGAAATCATGGCACCAGCTGTTGGTGGAATTATGGGTGGAAAATCAGAACAAACTGACATGGGACCTATGATGAAAATGTTAGGAAGCTTCACAGTTCTTAGATTAACATCACTTCTTGGAGCATGTAATGTAACTTTAACTAAAGAACAATTACTTGAAATGAATGCAAAATTAAATGAAGTTGCTGTAGTACAATAGTATAAAATATTTTCATAACAAATTATATATAATTAAAGGGCGACCATTTTGGTCGTCTTTTTCTTATGTAGAAAAATAAATGACAATGTAAAAATTAAATATATTTTTTAAAATTATACATTTGTAGAAGAAAATTGGGTAAAAATTATAGCGATAATATTATTAATGTTATTAGAAGTAAGGATTTTCTTATTTAGTATCGAATATATTAAGAGAAAATAATTATTTTTAATGATATAATTTAGTATCTAAATATTGATAAGAGGAGTTTATTAAATTGAAAGGAGTATATTATGAAAAAAATATCAAAAATATTAGTTATATCGCTGTGTATAATGATGATTATGACTACATTATTATCAGGTTGTAGCAAAAAACAACAAGAACAAATTAATTTCTTCAATTATGGAGAAAATATCGATGATGAAACTATAAAAGAATTTGAAAAGAAATACAACATCAAAGTAAACATGGAAACTTTTGATGATATGGAAGCTATGTATCAAAAAATAAACAGTGGTGCAGGTCAATATGATGTTGTTTTAGTATCAGATGCATTAATGCCTAGAATGATTGAAAAAGGTCTAGTTCAAGAATTAAATAAAGAAAACATACCAAACATATCTCAAATGGATGAACAATATCTAAATTTAGATATGGATCCAGGAAATAAATATTCAGTACCATATATGTTCGGTACAGTAGGACTTATATACAATAAAGATGTAGTAAAAGAAAAAGTAGATAGTTGGGATATACTATGGAATGAAAAATATAAAGATCAGATTTTTATGTTTGATACATATAGAGATACAATAGGTGTAGCATTAAAGAAACTAGGATATTCTTTAAACTCAACTAATAAAGACGAAATAAACGAAGCCAAGGAATTATTATTAGAACAAAGAAAGTTAATCAATCCTATATATGGAGTAGATAACGGAACAACTATGATACCAGCAGGCGAAACTAATATAAATATGATTTGGTCTGGAGAAGGTCTAAATCTTCAAGACGAATATCCAAACTTAGTTTATATTGTACCAAAAGAGGGAGCAAACTTCTGGATTGATAGTTTATGTATAACTTCAAATGCTAAAAATGTAGAAGGTGCAGAAAAATTCATAAACTTTGTCAGTGATAAAGAAAGTGCATTAAGAATAGCTGATGAAATAGGGTATACAACACCAAATAAAGAAGCTAGATTAGCACAACCAAAAGAAATTCAAGATAATCCAAATGCTTATATGACTAAAGAGATTATGAGTAGATGTGAATTATATAAAGACTTTGATTTAAAGACTAAGCAAATGTATGATGATGCATGGACTGCTATAAAAATAGATAATAATTAAGGTTCCACATGGAACAATAAAAAACAGTATTGAGTGTCTAATTAGATTTTCAATACTGTTTTTTTATTTATTAAATTGCTGCTTCTTCAGCTACTTCTTGTAAATATTCATGCATAGATTCACTAACTATTTTAGCTGAATTTACGGCTTGTATTACAGTACTTGCACCAAGAACAACATCTCCACATGCAAATACGCCTTCTTTTGTAGTATGACCTTTTTCATCTGTTTCGATATGACCACGTTTAGTAGTATCAACACCTTTATTATTAACTACTATAGTATTTTTAGGTGCTTGACTTACAGCTATTAAGATAGAGTCACATTCAAATAAATATTCACTATCAGGGACAATAGATACACTACTTCTTCCGTCAACTTCTACTTTTTCTGTACGAGCAAGGATTATACCTTCATCTACAATTTCAACAGGAGCTTCAAATGTTTTGAATAAAACTCCTTCATTTTGAGCTTCTGATATTTCATGTTTTGTTGCTGTCATATCTTCAAAGTTACGTCTATAAGCTATATAGACTTCTTCTGCACCATTTCTTTTTGCAGTTCTAGCAGCATCCATAGCCACGTTACCTGCACCGATAACTACAACTTTTTTACCTAAAGAGTAGTATTGTGGACTTTTTAAATAATCTATAGCGTAATGAGAATGACCAAATGTTTCACCTTTTATATCAAGTCTTTTTGGATTCCATACTCCTGTTCCGATAAAGATTGATTTATAACCGTCTTTAAATAATTTATTTAATGTTACTACAGGACCTACGATAGAATTTATTTTTATTTTAACGCCAAGGTCTAAAAGACGAGCAACTAATAAATCTATTAATTTTCTAGGTAATCTGAATTCAGGAATACCATATGCTAATACCCCACCAATTCTTTCATTTTTTTCAAATATTGTTACATCATATCCTCTTTTAGCAAGATCAAATGCAACAGTAAGACCAGCTGGTCCAGAACCTATGATAGCTACTTTTATTCCGTTGCTTTCAGGTTTTTCAAATTTTGTAGTTTCTAAATATTTCGCTGAGATTTCCTCTTCAATTGAATGGAAATGGACAGGTTCTTTTTTTATACCTCTGATACAGTTTCCTCTACATTGTCTTTCGTGCGGACATACTATTGCACAAATAACAGATAAGGGATTGTTATTAAATAATATTTCCCCTGCTTTTTCGATTTCCCCATTTTTATATAACTCAATTACTTGAGGAATTGGTGTATTTATAGGGCAGTTAGTCTGACATCTAGGCTTTTTGCAAAGAAGGCAGTTTTGAGCTTCTTGTAAATTATTTATCATTGTAAACCTCCTTAGTTCCCAATTTATAGTATTAATATTATATCAGAAATATACTGTGTATTGAATACACTAGATTTTGAAATACAAATAAAAATGGGGTAAATAGGACATAAAGTAAGCATAAAAAATAAGCGTTATATTGTAGTGTTATAACGCTTATTTTTAAAATTAAGTTCCACAATAAGTTCTATAATTACATTGTGGAGTAGATGGGAGTTTAGCATATTCCTTTTGAAATTCCGAATGCTCAAATGGATTAGATAAAGCTTTTAAAAGATTATTCATTACAGAAAAATCTCTATTATTAGCTGCTGATAAAGCTTCTTCAACTCTATGATTTCTAGGAATAACTGCTGGATTAGAGTTTTTCATTAAGTCGAAAACTTCATCTTTTGATTTGTTTTGAAGAGTGAGTGTTTCTTCCCATTTCTTTTTCCAATTTATAAATTCCTCACTTATAAACATTCCTTTTTGAGGCAAATCATTGAATGTCAGAGCTATAAATGTATTAGTATAATCTTCTTTATATTTTTGCATCATATTAAGTAGTTCATTTAATAAATCAATGTCACTAGTTTTTGGCTCAAATATTCCTATCTTAGAACACATTTCATGACTTAGATTAGACGTAGCAAGATTGATAAATTTAGATAAAGAGTTTTGTGCAATCTCGATAGATTTATTTTCATCAGAATTTATTAGTGGAAGTAGAGTCTCTGCTAATCTATATAAATTCCAATTTACGATTGCGATTTGATTTTTATATGCATATCTACCATTTGTATCTATAGAGCTAAATACAGTATCGGGATTATAGACATCCATAAATGCACAAGGTCCATAGTCTATAGTTTCACCACAAATACTCATATTATCTGTATTTAAAACACCATGTATAAATCCGACACTTTGCCATTTAGCAACAAGTGATGCTTGGAGTTTTATAACTTCATCTAAAAGATTTATATATTTATTTTCGTTGTTTTCTAAAAAGGGGAAATGTCTTTTAATTGTATAATCTGATAGTTTTTTTAGTTTTTCATAATCAAGCATATATGCAGCATATTCAAATGTTCCGAATCTAATATGACTAGATGCAACCCTTGTTAATATGGCACCTTGTTGAATAGTTTCACGATATACATTTTCACCAGTAGAAATAACAGATAGACTTCTAGTAGTAGGAATCTTTAGTCCATGCATTGCCTCGCTGATGATATATTCACGCAGCATAGGACCAAGCACAGCTCTACCATCGCCATTTCTAGAATAAGGTGTTCTTCCAGAGCCTTTAAGTTGTATATCAAATCTCTGATTAGATGGAGTAATTTGTTCACCAATCAATAATGCACGACCATCACCGAGCATTGTAAATCCTCCAAATTGATGACCTGCATATGCTTGGGATATATATGCGCCATCTGGGATTTTTATATTTCCAGACATAATATATATGCCTTCTTGTGATTTTAGAAAATCTGTATTTAATCCTAGAGAGTTAGATAATTCATTGTTTAATATGACTAATTGTGGTGATTTTACAGGTTGTAGATTTGCAGGGCTGTAGAATTCTGGGGGAAGTTCGATATATGAATTATCAAAATTAAATCCAGTATTAGAAATTTTATTTATCATAAATATTTTGAGTAAATTATAAAAATAATTACTCATATCCTCCCTTCATATTTTTGTTTATTTTAATAATATACCCTTAAAAATAGATAAAATAACTTGAGTATATTATTAACTATGAAGAAAAATTGGATAAAAAGTATATTATATAATGTATAAATTTTAAAAATGAAAAAGACAATAAATAAACGACACCTAAAAATAAGATAGGGAGGTTTTACTTATCGTCTTTTTATATATTTTAATTTATATCAATATTTTTTATTATCTATTATCAACTTTTTCAGGATATAAGTCGTGATTCATCATTCTATGTTCGGCCATTTTTTCATATTTTGTGCCTGGGATTCCATAATTGCAATATGGATCTATACTTATTCCGCCTCTTGGAGTGAATTTACCCCAAACTTCTATATATTTTGGAGACATTAATTTTATTAAATCCTTCATTATTACATTCATGCAGTCTTCGTGGAAATCACCATGATTTCTAAAACTAAATAAGTATAGTTTTAAAGATTTACTTTCAACCATTTTTTCACCTGGTATGTAACTAATATATATTGTTGCAAAATCAGGTTGTCCTGTTATTGGACATAAACTTGTAAATTCAGGACAGTTGAATTTAACAAAGTAGTCATTGTTTGGATGTTTGTTATCAAATACTTCTAATATATCTGGGTCATAACCAAATTTATATTTAGTTCCTTGGTTACCAAGTAAGCTTAAACCTTCTAATTCTTTATCTTTTCTTCCTGTTTCTAACATATATAAATACCTCTTTCTATTTGCAAAGTTCTTCTTTTTGTTTTAAATAAGTTTCTAAGCCATTTTGTCTTAGTTTGCATGAAGGACATTCACCACATCCATCACCGATTATTCCATTATAGCAAGTAAGAGTTTTTTCTCTTACATATTCAAGTTTTCCGTATTTATCCGCAAGTTCCCAAGTTTGCGCTTTATCTAACCACATTAGAGGAGTATGCATTACAAAATCATAATCCATAGCTAGGTTTGATGTTACATTTAACGATTTTATAAATACATCTCTACAGTCAGGATATCCACTAAAGTCAGTTTCACATACACCTGTAACGATATGTCTAGCATTTTTTGTTTTTGCTAATATGGCTGCAAAAGTTAAAAATACCATATTACGTCCTTCAACAAAAGTAGATGGAAGTTCGCCTTCTTCGCCATCTTTAATTTCTATATCATCACGAGTTAGTGCATTTGGTGCTAATTGATTAAGTAAATCCATATCTAATATATGATGTTCTATTCCAAGTTCATTAGCTATATTTTTTGCACATTCTATTTCTAGTTTATGTTTTTGGTTATAATTAAAAGTTACAGCAATAACTTTATCAAATCTTTCTAATGCCCAAAATAAGCAAGTAGTAGAATCTTGTCCCCCACTAAATACAACTACAGCATTATTATTACTATTATTATTCATAATTTATCTCCTTTAAATTTTATATTTCCGTTCACATATTAATATTTAGGTATTAAACACCTTTCATATTAGGGTCCCAGATAACCTTATGTAATTGGACTTGAAGTTTAACTTTGTTTAAGTTTTTATCTTTCATAAACTCAACAATATCTTCTAAATTAATAGAATTAAAAACTGGGCTGAAATAAACTAAACATTTATTTGTTAAATCAAATTTATTGATTAAGTTATACGCCTCTTCAAGATCCTTATTACTTCCTAATACGAATTTATAGACATCTTTACTAGTAACATGATTGAAATTTTCTAATTTCATAAGATGAGTCATATCACTAGAGTTTAGTTTATAGTCTAATATAAAGATGATATTAGGATATTTTTCTTTGAATGGAAGAATATCTATAGCTCCGTTTGTTTCTATATGAACCACAAGAGTTTTATCATCATTTAATAATGATAAAACTTCGTCTATATTCTTTTGAAACAGAGGTTCACCACCTGTTAATGTTACGTTTGAAACACCTGTACTTTTTATGTAATCGTAAATTTTTTCTGCAGATAAAACTTCTGTAATTTCACTTTTATCAAAAGAATAGGTAGTATCACACCATGAACATCTAAGGTTGCAACCTTGGAATCTTATAAAAGTAGCAAGCTCGCCAGCAGTTGGACCTTCGCCGTCTATCGAAACGAATTTTTCTATAATATTAAACATCTTATTCCTCCGAATATGTACAACTATTTGTTGGTGTTTCGAATAATTCTACTTCGCTAACATTTAGTCCCATATCTTTTAATTTGTAAAAAATATCTCTACTCATTTCTTCTGCAGTAGGTCTGTATGGAACTAATAGAACTTTAAATGCATTTGGTAATTCACTCAATTTTTGTGCTACCAAACGACCATCTTCATTATCCTCGATGACTAATTTGTGGTCATATAAATTTTCTATTTCTTTTAATTTAGATTTTATATTTCCAAAATCATCAACCATTCCTCTAAGTTGTCCTTCTTGATGAAGTGTTTCACTTTTAACTGAAACTATTAATTTATATCTATGACCATGTATGTTTGAGCATTTTCCCTCATAGCCACTTAAGTAGTGGGCCATATCAAACTCAATTTGACTTTTTATTTTAAACATATTTACCTCCCGAAATATCTATGTTGATTATTAATACATGTTCATTATCTTGTCTAAATTTTTTAAGCATAAATTATAAATAAAAAAAGGCTTATTTTTTTGCACTATAAAACTAGTACGAAAAAATAAACCTTTTTTCATTCAATAGCCTAGTTTTATTTATAGACAGGATGGTCTAAATGAACTGTCTTTCAATTTTAATACCATAATACATTACCATAAAAAATTGGAAATGTAAAACATTTGTTGGAAAAGGTTATAATGTATAATATAAATAAACATTATAAATATTAAATTTAGAGGTGAAAAAATGAGATATGCACATACAACTATAATAGTAAGTGATATAGAGAAATCGATACAATTTTATGAAGAAGTAGCTGGCCTAACAATACGAAATAAATTTAGCGCTGGTTCAAAAACTTTAGCATTTTTATCTGATAAAGATGGAGATACACAAATAGAACTTATACAAGATGAAAATGAAAAAACATACTCAGGAAGTGGTATATCAATAGGGTTTGAAGTAGAAAATGTAGAAGAATATATGGAAAAACTAAATTCAATGGGATATCAAACTACTGATATAATATCACCAAATCCAAAAACTAAATTTTTCTATGTAAATGACCCAGACGGACTAAAAATACAATTAATAGAAATGAGATAAAACGGAGAAAATTATGACTAGAAAAATAGAAGTACAAAGACCATACAGACACTTTAAAGGAAAATTATATTATGTTCACAATATCGTGACACATACTGAAACAGAAGAAGTTCTAGTTTCATACCAAGCATTATACCCACCATATGGGATGTTTGTCAGACCTCTTGATATGTTTATGGAAGAAGTTGAAGATGGAAGAGAAGACAATATAACAAATCAAAAATATAGATTTGAATTATATAATGGAAAATAATTAATATCTAAAACCTATGTAATTATAGAAAAATCTATATTCATAGGTTTTTTAAATATTTAAGACAATTAATATAGAAAGGAAGAATATGATACTAGATAGAATTATTCATAATAAAAAATTACTTATATTTGATATGGACGGAACTTTATTAGATTCAATGAAACTTTGGAAATATCTTGGGAGGATATATCTACAAAGTAAAGGTAAATTAGCTCAAGATAATTTAGAAGAAGTAATCGATATAATGACATTAAATGAATCAGCTTCTTACTTAAAAAGTACATACAACCTAAATGAGAGTTTAGATATAATCGAAAATCAGATATTAGATATGATAGAAGATAAATATTTAAATGAAATACCATTAAAAGAAGGCGTAAAAGAGTATTTAATACAGTTAAATAAAATGGGATATAAGATGTGTATATTAACGACATCACAAAAAAATCAAGCTCTAGCAGCATTAAAAAGAACAGAAATATTAGACTTATTTGATAAGGTTTATACAGATAAAGATTTTGAACTTAGTAAAAGAAATCCACAAATATATCTACAAGTTTGTAGAGATATGAATGAAAAACCACAGGATACAGTTGTATTTGAAGATGCGTTGTATGCTGTTGAAAGTGCTAAATTGGCACATTGCAAAGTAGTAGGTATATATGATGAATACTATAAAGATGATTGGAATAAGATAGTTTCGATGTCTGATGAGAGTATTTATAGTTTTGAGGATGTATTGAGTGGAGTAAAAAAAGCATAATTATATTTTAAAATTATGTTATATACTGGCTTAAAAAGAAAAAATATTTTAGAATGTATATTTTGGGTATCTATTATCAAAATAATAAAAAATAGTTTTATAATTGTTGTTAAAATTGTGTAATAAGGTATAATAATATAGTAAACAGTTGAAAATATACAAAAAATAAAGAAAAAATATAGAAATATTTAATGACATAGAAATAATAATTTTAATTAGAGGAGAGGTGATTATCGTGAAATTATATAATACATTATCACGTAAAAAAGAAGAGTTTAAACCAATCGAAGAAGGCAAGGTGAAAATGTATGTATGCGGACCTACAGTATACAACTTTATACATATAGGAAATGCTAGACCTTTTATAATATTTGATACATTAAGAAGATATTTAGAATATAGGGGATATGATGTTACATTTGTACAAAACTTTACAGATGTAGATGACAAAATTATAAAAAGAGGTCATGAAGAAAATATAACACCAGAAGAAGTTGCTAATAAGTACATAAATGAATATTTTGTAGATGCTGACGGTCTTGGAATAAAAAGAGCAAGTGTTCACCCAAGAGTAACAGATAATATAGAACAAATAATAGCATTCGTAAAAGAATTAGAAGACAAAGGATATGCATATGCAGTTAATGGAGATGTATACTTCGATACTAAGAAATTCAAAGATTACGGAAAACTTTCTGGGATAAAACAAGAAGAATTAGAAGCAGGGGCAAGAATAGAAGTAAATGATCAAAAAAGACATCCAATGGACTTCGTTTTATGGAAAGCTAAAAAAGAAGGCGAACCAGGATGGGCAAGTCCATGGGGAGAAGGTAGACCAGGATGGCATATAGAATGTTCAGTTATGTCTAACAGATATTTAGGAGAAACTATAGATATACATGCTGGTGGGCAAGACTTAAAGTTCCCTCACCATGAAAACGAAATAGCACAAAGTGAAGCTAGAAGCGGAAAGAATTTCTCAAACTACTGGTTACACAACGAGTATATCAACGTTAATAACGAAAAAATGAGTAAATCATTAGGTAACTTCTTCACTGTTAGAGAAATAGCAGAAATATTTGATTTAGAAGTAGTTAGATTATTCATGTTATCTACTCACTACAGAAATCCAATAAACTTCAGCGATGAAATATTAAATCAATCTAAAGCTGGACTTGAAAGATTATACAACGCTAAAGAAAAAGCATTATTTACAATAAACAATCTTGAAGATTCTAAAATGACTGAAGAAGAAGCTAAATTACAAGAAGAATTAGCTGGATTTAGACAAAAATTCATAGATGCTATGGATGATGATGTTAACACAGCAGATGCAGTAAGTGTTATATTCGAATTAGCTAAGTTCATGAACAGCAACGTAACTGAAAAATCTTCTAAAGAATTTGCACAAAAAGTAATAGATGAATTCAACGAATTAACTAGCGTATTAAATATAGTAAACAAAGATCAAAAAGAAGATATATTAGATGAAGAAATAGAACAACTAATAGCACAAAGAACAGAAGCTAAGAAAAATAAAAACTTCCAATTAGCAGATGAAATAAGACAACAATTACTAGATAAAGGTATAATCCTTGAAGATACTAGACAAGGAGTAAAATGGAAGAGAGCATAAAAATGGATAAAATAAAACTTATAACTATGTCACCATTAGTATTAGCGTACTTAGGAGACACAGTATATGAATCATATATTAGAGAACATCTAATAAGACAAAATATGAATAGAAAAGTAAATAATCTTCATAAATTGGCTATACAATATTCTAAAGCTAAAGCACAGGCAACAATAATACACGAAATAGAAAACGAATTAACAGAAGAAGAGATGAAGATTTTTAAAAGAGGTAGAAATCAAAAATCTCATACAGCGCCTAAAAATGCAGACATAATTGACTATAAATATGCAACTGGATTTGAAGCTTTAATAGGATATTTATATCTTGGAGAAGAGAAAGAAAGACTAGAATATATCATTCAAAAAGGTATTGAAATTATAGAACGAGACATGTAATAGAAAAACACCGCTTTTGGGCATACTGTAAAGTGTGAAATAAAAGTGGTGTTTTTTGTAATATAAATAATATTTTTTATAGTATGTTTTTAGGATATAGTTTTAGTGTATAATGGAATTTATATGTCTATTTTATATATAAATTTCACGTAAAATAGAGTGTAAAATTAAATTATTTCATATATTAAACTTACGAATAAAGGGAGGATTTTAAAGATGAAAGTTAAGTTATTAGCTCATACACCAGAACCGGAAAAAGTAATATCAATGGCTGCGAAGTTATGTTATTCACCAGTTGGTGTAGATGAAATTGCAGAAAATCTAACTGAAGAAAGTATAAATAAATTTTTAAATATGTTAGTAAGTATGGGACATGAATCTCCAATTGAACACGTTACATTTACTTTCGGGATTGAAGGAATATCAAGAAGTTGTTCTCACCAAATAGTGAGACATAGAATAGCAAGTTTTTCACAACAATCTCAAAGATATGTAAAACTTGACCAATTTGAGTATATCATTCCACCAGAAATAGAAAAAAACGAAAAAGCTAAAGAAATATTTATTCAATCAATGAATAAATGTCAAGAAGACTATGATAAGTTAGTAGAAATATTATTCGAAAAACACTATCAAGACTTATTAGATAAAGGTTTAAATGAGAAAAAAGCTAAATCTCAAGCTGAAAAAATGTCTATAGAAGATGCTAGATATGTATTCCCAAATGCATGTGAAACAAAAATGGTATTTACTATAAACGCTAGAAGTTTATATAATTTCTTCCATCATAGATGTTGTGAAAGAGCACAATGGGAAATTAGAGAATTAGCAACAGAAATGTTAAAATTAGTAAGAGAAGTTGCTCCTATATTATTCAACAATGTGGGACCAAACTGTTTAAATGGAGCATGTCCAGAAGGAAAAATGACATGTGGAAAAATACAAGAAGTAAGACAAAAATTTAAAACATTATAGGCGGTGAATTTATTGGCAAATATAGAAGGTAGAAATCCTATTATAGAAGCTTTAAGAAGTGATAGACCAATAGACAAATTAATGATATCAAATACATCAAAAGAAGGTTCTATCAAAAAAATAATAGGTATGGCTAAAGAAAAAAATATAGTTATACAATATGTAGATAAACATAAATTAGACGAAATAAGTACAAGTCATTCACATCAAGGTGTTATTGCTGTAGTAAGTGATTATAAATATTATGAATTAGAAGATTTATTTGAAATAGCACGTGAAAGAGGAGAAGATCCATTCTTCATAATATTAGACGAGATAACAGACCCCCACAATCTTGGTACAATAATAAGAACAGCAGATGCAGTTGGTGCTCATGGTGTAATTATACCGAAAAGAAGATCAGTTCACATTACTTCTGTAGTAGCAAAAGCTTCAGCAGGAGCTGTTGAATATGTTCCAGTTTGTAAGGTAACCAATATAGCAAATACTATAAAACAATTAAAAAAAGAAGGGCTTTGGATAGCTGCGGCAGATATGGACGGAGGAGTTTTCTATGAGCAAGACTTAACAGGACCATTAGCTTTAGTAATAGGAAGTGAAGGTTTCGGTGTGTCTAGAATAGTTAAACAAAACTGTGACTTTGTAGTTAAAATGCCTATGATAGGAAATGTATCATCATTAAATGCATCAGTTGCAGGTGGTATATTACTATATGAAATATTCAGACAGAGAATGAAGAAGGATTAATGGCAAAGAAAAAGTACAAATCATATTTAATTGTAGATGGTTACAATATTATAAACGATTGGGAAGAATTAAAGATTTTATCTGCAGAAGATTTAGATGCTGCTAGAGAGAGGTTAATACACTATATAATCGAATATTCGCAATATCACGGAAAAAAGGCGATTATTGTTTTTGATGCATATAATGTCAAGGGTGGTACGGAAAAACGAGAAAATCGAAAATATATAACGATTGTATACACAAAAGAACACCAAACGGCAGATAGTTATATAGAGAAATATATAAGTACTTTATCTAAATATGATAAAATTCAAGTTGCTACAAGTGATTATGCAGAACAACAAATTATTTTAGGAAAAGGTGCAACAAGAATATCTGCAAGGGAATTAAAACTCTATCTAGATGAAACTTTGACGAAAATAAAAGAAAAACAACGAGATAGTGAAAGAAAAATTCAACGAAATTTTTTAGAAGATAGACTTGATGATATAACTTTGTCGAAACTTGAGAACATTCGTAGAAAGCATTGAAAATACTGGATTTGTTGAGCTATAATATAAGTACACGAAACTTGTAAATGGGGGAGATTTCATGTTACTAGCTAAAGATAGCAATAAAAACTATAATTATTATGAAGATTTGGATAAAAGCCAACAAGATGAGTATAATATAGTATTAAAAGCGAATAAAGGGGATAAACTAGCATTAGAATATATTATATCTAAATATAAAAACTTTGTGAAAGCAAAGGCCAAGTCATATTTTTTGGTAGGAGCTGACAAAGAAGACATAATTCAAGAAGGTATGATAGGTCTATATAAAGCTGTTAGGGATTTTGATGGAACAAAAACAAATTCATTTAAATGTTTTGCAGAAATTTGTATAACAAGACAGATAATAACTGCAATCAAAACAGCAACAAGACAAAAACATATACCTTTAAATTCTTATGTTTCTTTAAATAAACCTATATATGATGAGGAATCAGATAGAACGCTTTTGGATATAATAGCAACAAGTATAGTAACTGATCCAGAGGAACTGATAATAAGCAAAGAAGAATTAAAAAATATCGAAAACAAGATGAATGAATTATTAAGTGACTTAGAATTAGAAGTCCTAGAACTATATTTAAGTGGTAAGTCATATCAATATATCGCAAACATGCTTAATAGAGATGTTAAATCTATTGATAATGCACTACAAAGAGTTAAGAGAAAATTAGAAAAACATCTTGAAAACAGAAATAATTAATAGTAAAATGCTTATTGTAAACACTTTAATCATAATAAATTATTTAGGAGGTAATTCAAAATGGCAAAGGCTAAATTCGAGAGAACTAAACCACATGTTAATATAGGAACTATCGGACACGTTGACCACGGTAAAACTACATTAACAGCTGCAATAACAAAAA
>NZ_JBCLNH010000022.1:0-58307 GCF_039062665.1 Clostridium sp. 2218st1_F5_2218SCRN_220325
ACACAGAAGTTAAGCTCCTGAGCGCTGATGGTACTTGGTGGGCAACCGCCTGGGAGAGTAAGACGTAGCCACGTAATCTTTTTAATTTTAAAAAGTAAACATAACAATATTAAATCCACCTAAGTTTTTACATAGTTAAAAATTTAGGTGGATTTTTTTGTATAATAAAAAATAGAAATTTAAATTTTTATTAGATTAGATATTTATAAATTATTACATATTTATAGATAGCTAATATAGATTTATAGATAGTTATATAGAAAATTTACTCCATATGTACTTAAAGAATATAATTATGGGTAAAATATTTTTAGTTAATATTCAAAAGTACGGATATACTAATATATATTATGGTATAATGGAAATAGAACTAATGTTCGGGAAAGGTTAGGTGATATTATGGATTTTAAAATAAAATCTGACTTTAAACCTACAGGTGACCAACCTGAGGCTATTAGAGAAATAGTAAATGCCATAAATCATGATGAAAAATTTTCGACTTTATTAGGGGTTACAGGTTCAGGTAAGACATTTACAATGGCAAATATAATACAAGAGGTTAAAAAGCCTACTCTTATATTAGCACACAATAAAACATTGGCTGCACAGCTTTATAGTGAATTTAAAGAATTCTTCCCTGATAATGCAGTTGAGTATTTTGTAAGTTATTATGATTATTATCAACCAGAGGCATACGTTGCCCACAGCGATACATACATAGAAAAAGATGCTAGCATAAATGATGAAATAGACAAATTGCGCCACTCTGCTACAGCATCAATTTTAGAGAGAAAAGACACTATAATCGTATCTTCTGTATCATGCATATATGGTATAGGGGATCCAAAGGATTATAAAGATTTGATGTTATCTCTAAGGGTAGGTATGGAAGTTGAAAGAGATGAAATAATTAAAAAATTAATAGATATACAATACGAAAGAAACGATATAAATTTTGTAAGAGGAACATTTAGAGTAAGGGGAGATGTTGTCGAGATTTTCCCTGTAAGTAATGATGAAAGAGCTATTAGAGTAGAATTCTTCGGCGATGAAATAGATAGAATAACAGAAATTGATTATGTTACTGGAAAAATCGTAGGAACAAGAAAATACACTGCTATATTCCCAGCATCACATTACGTTACTACTCCAGAAAGAATTGAAGAGGCAGTAAAAGCAATAGAAAAAGAATTATCAGATGTTGTTCAAGAATTTAAAGATAATGACCAGTTGCTTGAAGCACAAAGGATAGAACAAAGAACAAAATATGATATAGAAATGCTTAAAGAAATAGGATTCTGCCAAGGTATAGAAAACTATTCAAGACATATTACAGGCAGAAAAGCAGGAGAAAAGCCATATACACTTATGAACTTCTTTCCAGATGATTTCTTGTTGATAATAGATGAATCACACGTTACGCTACCACAAGTTAGAGGTATGTATGCAGGAGACCATTCTAGAAAAAAATCATTAATAGACAATGGATTTAGACTTCCTTCTGCATACGACAATAGACCTTTAAACTTTGAAGAGTTTGAAGAAAATATAAACCAAGTATTATTTGTTTCAGCGACACCAGGTCCTTATGAAATTGAACATTCAACTACAGTTGCACAACAAATAATAAGACCTACAGGATTACTTGACCCAATTATAGAAGTAAGACCGATTGAAAATCAAATAGACGATTTAGTTGGAGAAATAAACAAGGTTATAGAAAATGGAGAGAGAGTATTAATCACTACCTTAACTAAAAAAATGAGTGAGGATTTAACAAATTATCTTAAAGAAATTGGAATTAAGGTAAAATACCTACATTCAGATATCGTTACTTTAGAAAGAACGGAAATAATAAGAGATTTAAGATTAGGTAAGTTTGATGTATTAGTAGGTATAAACTTACTTAGAGAGGGATTAGATATACCAGAAGTATCATTAATAGCTATTTTAGATGCAGATAAAGAAGGTTTCTTACGTTCAGAAACATCGTTAATACAAACAGTTGGACGTGCTGCCAGAAATGCAGAAGGTAGAGTTATTATGTACGCAGACAAGATTACTCGTTCAATGGCAGCTACAATCGAAGAGACAGCTAGAAGAAGAGAAATACAGTCACAATATAATAAAGAACACGGTATAATTCCTAAAACAATTAAAAAAGACATCAGAGATAGCATAGAAACTCTTAAATTAGCTGAGGAAGAAGAAATTTACGGAATAAGTGAAACTGATAATAAAGAAGAAATTAAGGCTAATATAGCTAAATTACAAGCTGAAATGATGGAAGCAGCAACTAATTTACAATTTGAAAGAGCGGCTCAGTTAAGAGATAAAATAAAAGAATTAGAGCAAAAAGTATAAAAAATATAAATAAGATTACTAATACAAAATATATTTTTACAAATAATCGATTAGAAATTTTTATATTAGAAAGAATTATAAGAGATAGATTCAAAATAAAAAGAAAGGAACATAGAATGGAAGATAAAATAATAATAAGAGGTGCTAAAGAAAACAATTTAAAAGATGTGAATTTAGTAATCCCTAGAAATAAATTTGTTGTATTTACAGGATTATCTGGCTCAGGAAAATCATCATTAGCGTTTGACACAATTTATGCAGAAGGACAAAGACGATATGTAGAAAGTCTTTCATCATACGCTAGACAATTTTTAGGGCAAATGGAAAAACCAAATGTAGAGTACATAGAAGGTCTTTCACCAGCAATTTCGATAGACCAAAAGACAACATCAAGAAACCCTAGATCAACAGTAGGTACAGTTACAGAAATATATGATTACCTAAGACTTTTATTTGCTAGAGTTGGAGATGTACATTGTCCTGTATGTGGAAATAAAATAAGCCAGATGACAGTACAAGAAATCGTGGATAAAATATTAGAATTTCCAGAAAGAACAAAATTACAAATACTGTCTCCTATCGTTAGGAGTCAAAAAGGAACGCATAAAAAGACACTAGAAGGGCTAAAAAAAGAAGGATTTGTAAGAGTTAGAGTAAATGGAGAAAATTACGAAGTTACAGATGAGATTGAACTAAGTAAAAATAAAAAACACAATATAGAAGTAGTTGTAGATAGAATAGTTGTAAAGCCAGGAATTGAAGGAAGACTTTCTGACTCAATCGAAACAGCAATAAAATTATCAGATGGATTAGTTATTGCACAAATTATAGATGGAGAAGAAATACTGTATTCAACTAAATTCGCATGTCCTGACCATGGAGTTGGAATTGAAGAATTATCTCCAAGAATGTTCTCATTCAATGCTCCATTTGGTGCTTGTGATGAATGTAATGGTTTAGGTGAACGTAGAAACGTTGATGCGGATTTAGTTGTACCAAATAAAGATTTATCGATAAACCAAGGCGCAATAGCAGCATGGGGTTCTGTAAGTAAGAGTAATGATACTTACTATAGCAAAATGGTAAGAAGTTTAGCTGATATATATGGAGTATCTTTAGATACACCATTTAAAGAATTACCAGCTGATTTTGTACAAGAGTTACTTTACGGAAGAGACAACACAATTGTAGAATTTGAATTTGATTCTAAATTTGGAGGAAGAAAACACTATAAAGCTCCTTTTGAAGGTGTTTTAATAAACTTAGAGAGAAGATATAATGAAACTTCCTCTGAATATGCTAAGGATAAAATTGATGAATTTATGGCAGAGACTCCTTGTCCAAAATGTAAAGGTAATAGACTAAAAAAGGAAGTCCTATCAGTTAAAGTAGGAGAAAAAAATATAATTGAAGTAACAGAGCTTTCAATAAATGAATTAATAGATTTTATAGATAGTTTAAAATTAAGTGAAAAGAATCAATTTATTGCTCAGGAAATATTAAAAGAAATACACGAGAGGGCATCATTCTTAATCAATGTAGGTTTAGAATATTTAAATCTATCTAGAAAGGCGGGAACACTATCAGGTGGTGAAGCACAACGTATAAGACTTGCAACACAAATAGGTTCTGCTTTAGTAGGTGTTCTTTATGTATTAGACGAACCTAGTATAGGTCTTCATCAAAGAGACAACGATAAATTAATAGCCTCACTTCAGAACTTAACTAGAATAGGAAATACGTTGATTGTTGTTGAGCACGACGAGGATACTATGAGAGCTGCGGACTATATAGTAGATATAGGGCCTGGGGCAGGAGTTCATGGTGGTGAGATAGTTGCTCAAGGTACATTTGATGAAATTATAAATAACCCGAATTCTATAACAGGTATGTACTTAAGTGGAAAGAGAACTATAGATGTACCGGAAACAGTTAGAGAAGGAAACGGAGAGTTTATAGAAATAATAAAAGCAAGTGAAAATAACCTTAAAAACCTAAATGTAAAAATACCATTAGGTAAATTTGTATGCATAACTGGTGTTTCAGGCTCAGGAAAAAGTACACTTATAAATGAAATACTATATAAAAGTGTTGCCAACAAAGTAAACAGATCTAGGATGAAACCAGGAAAACATAAAGAAATAAAAGGTATAGAAAATATAGATAAGATAATAAATATTGACCAAAGTCCAATAGGAAGAACTCCTAGGTCAAATCCTGCAACTTATACAGGAATATTTGACCACATAAGAGATTTATTCGCAATGACAAACGAAGCTAAAGCAAGAGGATATAAAAAAGGAAGATTTAGTTTTAATGTAAAAGGTGGAAGATGTGAGGCATGTAAAGGTGATGGAATAATAAAAATAGAAATGCACTTCCTACCAGACGTATATGTTCCTTGTGAAGTATGTAAGGGTGAAAGATATAATAGAGAGACTCTACAAGTTAAATACAAAGATAAGACGATTGCTGATGTATTAGATATGAATGTTGAAGAGGCACTAGAATTCTTTGAAAATATACCTACAATAAAAAGAAAATTAGAGACATTAATGGATGTAGGTCTTTCATATATAAAATTAGGTCAACCATCTACTCAATTATCAGGTGGTGAAGCACAAAGAATTAAATTAGCAACTGAATTAAGCAAAAGACCTACTGGTAAAACATTATATATTTTAGACGAACCGACAACAGGGTTACATATGGCTGATGTAGACAAATTAATAGATGTTCTACAAAGATTAGCTGATACAGGCAACTCTATAGTAGTAATAGAGCATAACTTAGATGTAATTAAGTGTTGTGATTATATAATTGATTTAGGACCAGAAGGTGGAGATAATGGAGGAACTATAGTTGCAACAGGAACTCCAAAAGAAGTATCAAAAGTAGAAAAATCATATACAGGACAATTTTTAAAAAAATACTTTGAATAAATATGTATTAATATAAATAATTTTGTAATATGATAGAAAAACATCAAAAAAATATGGTATGATTTAATAGTAAATAAGAGCATTATAAATTAATATGATTTATAATGCTCTTATACATTAAAAAATTATAAATGTCAGAAAATAAAAGATTATATAGGAATTAATATGTAATTAAAGACAAAAAATAAAAAATGATAGAAGTTTATGAGGAAAAAGGAGATTTTTAATGTTTGATATTCAAGAACAATTAAAATTACTACCAGACGAACCTGGCGTTTATTTAATGAAAAATAAGAACGACAAAATAATTTATGTCGGGAAAGCTATTTCTTTAAAGAATAGAGTTAGACAATATTTTCAATCATCTAAAAATCACTCATCAAAAGTGAGATCTATGGTAGAAAATATTGCATCATTTGAGTATATAATTACTGATTCTGAGTTAGAGGCGTTAATACTTGAATGTAACTTAATTAAACAGTACAGACCGAAATATAATGTTTTGCTTAGAGATGACAAAACATATCCATATATAAAAGTCACTGTTAATGAAGATTATCCAAGAGTAATGAAGGTTAGAAGAGTACTAAAAGATAATGCAAAATATTTTGGACCATATACAAATGTGGGTGCGGTAAACGATACCCTAGAGATAATTCATAATATATATCCAATTAGAAATTGCAATATAGATATACCAAAAGCTATTAAAAATAATGCAAGGCCATGTTTGAATTATCATATTAAAAAATGTATAGGACCTTGTACAGGACATGTATCTCAAAAAGAATATAACAAGATGATTGATGAAATATTATTATTTTTATCAGGAAAAGAAGAAACTTTAATAAATCTCTTAAAAGAAAAAATGAATGAGTGTGCAATGAATTTTAACTTTGAAGAGGCAGCCACTTATAGAGATAAAATAAAGAATTTGGAAGAGATAAAAGAAAAACAAAAAATAGATTCATCAAGTATGGATGCAAATCAAGATGTAATTGCTTTAGCAAGAACAGAAGAAGAAGCATGTGTTCAAGTATTCTTTATGAGAAATGGAAAAATAATAGGAAGAGAACACTTTATATTAGAAGGTGTAGAAGGAAGTAAATCTAATTCTGTGCTTGGCTCATTTGTAAAACAATTCTATATGGAACAGGAGTATATACCAAAAGAAATAATTATAGATGAAGATATAGAAGATAGAGAGATATTAGAACAGTGGTTAAGTGAGAAAAAAGGAAACAAAGTAAGTATTACATTACCTCAAAAAGGTGAGAAGAAAGCATTGGCTATGATGGTCAGAAAAAATGCTATGGAATATTTAAATAAATTTTCTCATTTAAATAAACAAAAATATGAAAAAAGTATTGGTGCACTAACTCAATTAACAGAGTTACTTAACCTTGAAACAGTTCCAGAAAGAATTGAAGCATACGATATATCTAATATTCAAGGTGTAGATTCAATTGGTACTATGGTTGTTTTTACAAATGGTAAAAAAGATAGAAAAGAATATAGAAGATTTAAAATAAAGACCATAGTAGGTCCAGATGATTATGGCTCAATGGCAGAAATTTTAAGCAGAAGAATAAAACATGGAAATTTACCAAATTTAATTTTACTAGACGGAGGAAAAGGTCAAGTAAGCGCTGTACAAAACGTACTAGACGAAAATAATATACAAATTCCTCTGTGGGGTATGTTTAAAGATGACAAACATAGAACAAAAGGATTAGTAAATAAATCACAAGAAATTGTATTAGATAAAACAACAAACTTATACAGATTTGTTGCTAGCATACAAGAAGAAGTTCATAACTATGCTATAACTTATCATAGAAGTTTGAGAAAGAAATCACTTACAAAATCCGTACTAGATGATATACCTGGTATAGGGGAGACAAGAAAGAAAAATCTTTTAAGCCATTTTAAAAGTATTGATAGTATAAAGGCTGCTACATTTGAGGAATTATTAGAAGTTGAGAGTATAAATAAAACAGCAGCAGAAAATATTTATAATTATTTTAAATCGGAGGAATAAGAATGGAATCAAAAGACAAAATAGCAATATCAGATCTTGTTAGGGACTTAGAACTAAATGTTGTTTATAGACCAGAAGGTAAAGAATTCTTCGTTCAATCACAAGATGTAAATAGAACAGGATTAGCACTAGCAGGATACTTTGAATATTTTGCATTTGATAGAATACAGATAATAGGTAAAGGGGAATATACTTATTTTAAAAATATCGATAAAGAAAAGAGAAGAGAAATACTAGATAAATTATTCTCTTATGATATACCTGCATTAATCGTTACAAGAGGATTGGAAATTGATGAAGATATATTAGAAGCTGCCAAAAGACACGAACGTGTACTAATAAGTAGTGAAAGAAATACTACTAGATTTATAAACAAAATATCTAACTATCTTGATAATAGATTAGCACCACATATAACAATACATGGAGTACTTGTAGACGTATATGGGATAGGTGTTCTTATAAAAGGAGAGAGTAGTATAGGTAAGTCTGAAACTGCTCTTGAGCTTATACAAAAAGGACATAGATTAGTTGCAGATGATGCAGTAGAAATAATAAAATTAGATGATGATAGATTGATTGGACAAGCGCCAGAATTACTAAGACATTACATGGAGATAAGAGGTATAGGAATAATCGATGTAAGAAGTTTATATGGCGTTGGTGCAATAAAAAACATGAAAGAAATAAGTTTAATTCTTGAACTGGAAAGTTGGGACCAAGAAAAATACTATGATAGACTAGGTCTTGATAAAGAATATGAAACAATATTAGGAAAAGAAGTAGAAAAATTAGTTGTTCCAGTAAAACCAGGTAGAAATACAGCTATGATAGTAGAAGTTGCAGCTATGAACTATAGACAAAAAATAATGGGATATGATGCAGCTATAGAATTTACTAAGAAATTATCTCAAACAATACAAAAATAAAATAGTATAAAATAAATAAAATAGCCTTTTGCATGTTTTGATTAAATAATGTGAAAGGCTATTTTATTTAAAAAATTTATGCTCATAATAGTAAATCTAATTATAGTAAATTAAGTATATAAAATATTTATGAAAAAAAAGAAAGACCTGTCGAGTAAAAACACGACAGGACAATCTAATCTATATATTATAGGCTTTTAAGGCTATTATTAACTAATTTATTCAGTAGTTAAGGCAGCTTCTTTTGGATCTTCTTTTGCATATGGATTACTTCTATCAAAATAATGCGTATGTAGATAAGTATGAGCGTTGTGTCCGCCTCTTTCTCCCAAGAACTCAGCATATAATTTTTTAATATCTTGGTTTTGATGAGATTTACGTTTAGGCTTATTAGCATCGATTGCATATAATCCAGCACCTCTTGCTTTAACTTTTTCGTAATCTCCACCATGGAATGGTTGACCTCCACCAGCAACACATCCACCAGGACAAGCCATGATTTCTATGATGTGGTATTTAGGAGCTCTACCAGCAGCTATATCAGCTCTTAATTCATCCATTAATTTTCTAGCGCATCCTAGAGATGAAGCTGCAACTACATTTACGTCAGTTCCACCAACGTTAACTGTTGCTTCTTTGATTCCTTCAAATCCTCTTACAGATTTAAATTCTATAGCATCATCAGGTAATTCAACTTTAGTTACATCAGTGTAAGCAGTTCTTAAAGCAGCTTCAAGAACACCACCAGTAACACCGAATATATCAGCAGCACCAGTTGAATATCCTAAAGGACTATCAAATTCAGCATCTTCTATAGTTGCTAAATCTATACCAGCTTCTCTTATCATTCTTGCAAGTTCTCTTACTGTTAATGATAAATCAGTATCGATTATACCATCTTTACCTAATTCTTCTCTAGCAACTTCATATTTTTTAGCTATACAAGGCATTATAGACATTACTATAACTTCATCAGGTTTTTTACCTAATATTTTGTCAGCGAAATAATATCTAGCTACTGGAGAGAACATACTTTGTGGTGATCTACAAGTTGATAAGTATTTTAATAAATCTGGGTATTGAGTTTCACAGAAGTTAACCCAAGCTGGACAACATGAAGTCATTATTGGTAAATCTCCACCTTTAGTTAATCTTTGTACAAACTCATTAGCTTCTTCCATTATAGTTAAGTCAGCAGCAAAGTTAGTATCGAATACATAATCAAATCCTAATGCTTTTAAAGCTGCAACAACTTTACCAGTAGATATAGCTCCAGGTTCAAATCCAAATTCTTCACTTATACCAACCCTAACAGCTGGAGCAATTTGAACCATAACTGGTTTTTCTTTTTGAGCTAATGCATCCCAAGCTTCTTTAGTATTATCTTTTTCCATTAAAGCACCAGTTGGACATACACTAACACATTGTCCACAGAAAGTACATTCTGTATTCATCATGTCAGTATTGAAGAAAGTACCAACTACAGTATTGAAACCACGATTTACACCAGAAAGAACACCAACAGTTTGAACTTCTGTACACATAGTTTCACATCTTCTACATAATATACATTTGTCATTATCTTTTACTATAGAATAAGAAGAAGTATCTATAGGTGAAGTTGATTGTTCACCTTTAAATCTTATATTTCTTATACCCATATCAGAAGCTAAATTTTGTAATTCACATTGACCACTTTTAGCACAAGTATAACAATCTTGTGGATGGTCTGATAATAATAATTCAACAACATTTTTTCTATATTTTAAAGCTTCAGGAGTGTTAGTGTTAACTACCATTCCTTCTTTAACCATAGTACCACAAGCAGGTACTAGTTTTCTTCCTGCACTTACCATACATACACGGCAAGATGCACATTCATTAGTAAAACCTATTTCATCTATTTTCATTTGGCATAAGCTAGGTATTTTAATACCTACTTGCTTTGCAGCTTCAAGTATTTTAGTACCAGATGGTACGGCAACAGCTTTGCCATTTATAGTTAAATTAACTAAACTCATTAGTAAATCCCTCCTCAATAATAATTAAAAAATTATTGTCTAACAATTGATTATAAATGTACTATCTTTTTTCGATTGCATGTTTCTTACATTTTTCCATACAAGCACCACATTTTAAGCACTTAGTTGTATCGATAACATGTTTTTCTTTCTTTTCACCAGTGATAGCATCAGCAGGACAGTTTTTCTTACATAATCCACAACCGATACAATTATCATTGATGAAGTAATTTAACATAGATTGACATTTAGCAGCAGGACATTTTTTGTCTTTGACATGAGCTAAATATTCATCATAGAAGCAATCTAATGTACTAAGAACAGGGTTAGGGGCACATTTACCAAGACCACATAAAGAAGTATTCTTTATAGTTAAAGCTAAATCTTTTAAATCAACTAAGTCTTCTTCTGTACCTTTACCATCACATATCTTAGTTAACATTTCAAGTAATCTCTTATTACCTATACGACATGGAGTACATTTACCACAAGATTCATCAACTGTGAATTCAAGGAAGAATTTAGAGATATCAACCATACAGTCAGTTTCATCAAGAACAAGCATACCACCAGAACCCATCATAGAGCCTATAGATGCTAAAGATTTAAAATCTATTGGAGTATCTAAGTCTCTAGATGATATACATCCACCAGATGGACCACCAGTTTGAACAGCTTTGAATTCTTTTCCGTTAGGTATACCTCCGCCTATTTCATAAACTATTTCTCTTAAAGTTGTTCCCATAGGTACTTCAACAAGTCCTACATTGTTTACTTTTCCACCTAGGGCGAAAACTTTAGTACCTTTAGAATCTTCAGTACCATAAGAAGCAAACCAATCAGCACCATTATTGATTATAGCTGGAACATTACCAAATGTTTCAACGTTATTAACTGAAGTAGGAGCTTGCCATAAACCATGTTTAGAAGAAGAGAAAGTCTTCATTCTTGGTTCGCCACGTTTACCTTCGATAGAGTTAATTAATGCAGTACCTTCACCACAAACGAATGCACCAGCACCATATTTTAATTCTATTTTGAAGTTAAATCCAGTTCCTAATATATTGTCACCTAAAACACCAGCTTCTTCAGCTTGTGCTATAGCTATTTTTAATCTATCTATTGCAAGAGGGTATTCAGCTCTTATGTAGATATATCCTTGAGAAGCACCAACAGCATAACCAGCTATTGCCATAGCTTCAAGAACACTATTTGGGTCACCTTCTAGAAGTGATCTATCCATGAATGCACCTGGGTCACCTTCATCAGCATTACATACAATGAATTTTTTACCGTTTACAGCAGGGTTTTTAGAAGCAGATTCCCATTTAACACCTGTTGGGAAACCAGCACCACCACGACCTCTTAAGCCAGATTTTTTCATTTCTTCGATAACTTCTTGTGGAGTCATTTCTTCTAGACATTTAGCAAGAGCTAAGTATCCATCATTTGCGATATATTCAGTTATATCTTCTGGATTTATATGACCACAGTTTCTTAAGGCAATACGTAATTGTTTTTTATAGAATGCCATATCTTCATGTTTTTGAACTTTTTGGTGATTTAGAGCAGGTTCTTCGAATAATAATCTTTCTACAACTTGGTTATTGGCGATATGACTTTGAACTATTTCATTAGCATCTTCTGGTTTAACATGAACGTAGAATACGTTATCAGGATAAACCTTAACGATTGGTCCCATAGCACAGAATCCAAAGCATCCTGTTAAATGAACCATAGCATGGTCTGATAAACCAGCTTTTTCAATTTCTTCTTTTAAATTTTCGATTATTTGTAAACTGTCTGAAGATGTACATCCAGTACCTCCACAGACTAAGATATCTCTTTTATCAGGTATAGCATCTGTATGATTTTCTCTTAAATCAAGAACAGGTTTGAATTCTTTAACAGCAGCTTTTAACTCAGCTATTGAATTTAATTTTTTCATCAATATTTACCTCCTAACAGCTTAATTCTAAATTTCTATAGTTGTCTAATATTTTGGAAACATCATCTGGAGTTGATTGACCATAAACTTTTCCATTTACAACTACAACAGGAGCTAGTCCGCAAGCACCAACACATCTTAAACCTTCAAGTGTAAATTTAAGGTCCTCTGTTGTTTCTCCAGCTTTGATTCCTAATTGTTTTTCGAATTCAGCCATTACCTTGTCTGAGCCTTTAACGAAGCAAACTGTACCAAGACAGACACTAATTTTGTATTCTCCGATTGGATTAGTAGAGAAGTAAGAATAGAAACTTACAACACCATATACTTTAGAAGGAGCAACGCCTAACTTATCAGCTATATGAAGTTGAACTTCTTTTGGTAGATAACCGAAGATTCCTTGAGCTTCTTTAAGTACAAATATTAAAGCACTTTCATCCGCTAATTCTAATGAATCAATAAGGTTATCTAATTCATCAAATAATTTTTGGTTTTGTGAAACAAAATCGCACATACAAATCCCCCTTTTCGTTTTAAGTTACTTCTTAAATTAGAATAATTAACTAACGATAAAAAAAGAAAATCTTATTAAGAAACCTTAGACTTAAATAAGGCAGATTTTCTTAAAAAGTAGCACTATTTATTTTTATATAGAGTGCAAAATACATTAATAGAAATTATACTTATAAAATTTATATAATGGTGATAGTAATAACTTCATTATGTATTTAAAAAATATAAAATCAAAAAATAGTTTTATAAAACAATCCGATCAATTAATGAATTTATATCAGAATAGAATATACAAAATTTTCTGAAAAGAAAATAAAAGTAAGATATATAGGATATAAATGTTATAACTAAATCTGGATGGTATTTATAACATATATTTGTAATCTATAATAATTATAATATATAATTGGATAAAATTGCTAAAAATACGGCTTTTTTTTGTTAAAAAATAAAGTATTTTTGTAGATATTGGATACAATATCTTGTATTAGTTAAAAATTTTACAAATGAAATATTATAATATTTTAATAATTATTTTATAATGATAATTGATCTTGACTATATAAAATTAATTCTATGAAATTCATTAATGGCAATAACAAAAAATTCTAAAAAAATAATGATAAGAAAACTAAAGTGTGATACAATTAACTATAATATTAGAAAAATAAATAGTATGTTTTCTCCGAGCAAAAATATCTAAGGATCTAAAATCTATGATATTGAGCCAAGTGTAAAGACACTTCTGGGTTAGAAGGGAAACTGACTAGCCTTCCGTATTTGAAAAGGTGATTACAGATAAAAAGATTGTATAAGAGATAAAAATTTTATACTTATAAAATTGACGTACTATGTCATTTTATAAGGATTAAGATTTTGAATTTATACAAAAAGCTGTATTTTCTAGTTTTCAAATAGAAGATGCAGCTTTTTTTATTTAATAATTAAATTATATATAAGTTAGAAAAAAATATAGATAATTTATACATACTCCAAAATCTATATTTATAAAGATTTAACATTATATCAATATAAAATAAACAATACAAATATTTATGTATATAAAAAATATAGTTTTGTTGTTATACAAACAGATATTATATAAAAAAGTTTATAATATATAAATATAGTAAAAATACACAAGAGATTGATAAAAAAATAACTAAAAATATTGATATAAATGCGTCAAAAGAAATGGCTCAAATAAACATATTTAATATGGTTTACTAAGGGGTGATTTTAGTATATTAAATACAAAATATATTAAATAATCGATAAAAATAGGCAAACCATACATAAAAATATAGTTAACCTACAAAATTTCTTTAGAATAGAGAAATTTGTATTATTGTGCAAAAAAATATAAAAAAAACTCGAAATTAAAATAGATATTAAAAGTAAATAACAAAACAAAAAAGAACTTTATATAATAAATAATTTTTATATAAAGTTCTTTTTTGTTGTAGAAAACTATTAGATTTTTAAACTAAGATATAAACAGGAGTATGTACAAATAGTAGTTACCTAATATAAAGGAGTAATTATGATAAGGTACATAAATAGACATTTATAGATAGGGGACATTTTATATTCTAACAAATAGGGAGGGGAAAAATATGCTAGAGCAGTCTTATTATGAAAAGACAGATGAGATTATCGAACTTCATGGTGCAACAGCCAGTTCTTTAATTCCAGTTATGCAAGATGTGCAAGCTGAGTATCGTTATTTGCCAGGAGAATTACTTTCTTATATTGCAGACAAATTAGGCATACCACTAGCAAAGGCATATAGTGTTGCAACTTTTTACGAAAACTTTTCTTTTGATCCAAAAGGAAAATATGTTATCAAAGTATGTGATGGTACAGCATGTCACGTACGTAAATCAGTGCCAGTAAGAGAAGCATTGGAAAAACATTTAGGTTTAGGAAAAGGCAAACAAACTACTGATGACATGTTATTTACTATAGAAATAGTATCATGTTTAGGAGCTTGTGGTCTTGCACCAGTTATGACTATCAATGATAAAGTCCATCCAAAAATGAATCCAGATAAAGCTGTAGAAATAATAGATGAATTGAAGGAAGGAGAGTGCGAATAATGAGGATAGAAACAAGAGAACAATTACAAGCTATTCGTAAAGAAGCGAAAGCAAAAATTGACGCAACTCCTATACGTATATTAATTTGTGCAGGGACTGGTTGCATATCAGGTGGTTCACAATTTATATATGAAAAAATGAAAGAACTTGTTGGAGATAATGAAAATGTAGAAGTAAAATTTGAAGGTCATGTTTCACATCCAGAAGTTAAAAAAAGTGGATGTCATGGTTTCTGTGAAATGGGGCCATTAATGAGAATAGAACCTTTAAATATACTTTATGTAAAAGTCCAACTTGAAGATTGTGAAGAAATTTATAATGAAACAATTCTAAAGAGAAATGTAATCGATAGATTAGTATATAAACAAAACGGCAAATCTTATGTAAGCCAAGAATCTATACCTTTCTATGAAAAACAAACTCGTATAGTTCTTAAAAACTGCGGTCATATAGATGCAGAGCACATAGAAGAATATATAGCAATTGGCGGTTACAAAGGTTTAGAAAAAGTATTATTCGACATGACTAAAGAAGAAGGATTAGAAGAAATACTAAAATCTGGACTTAGAGGTCGTGGGGGTGCTGGTTTCCCAACAGGTAAGAAATGGGCAGAGGTTGCAAAACAACCAGTAACCGAGAGATATGTAGTATGTAATGGTGATGAAGGTGACCCAGGAGCATTCATGGACAGAAGTATCATGGAAGGTGACCCTCACAAAATGATAGAAGGTATGATGATAGGTGCTTACTTAGTAGGTGCTCAAAATGGATATATATATGTCCGTGCTGAATATCCATTAGCAGTTGAACGTTTAAGAATAGCTATAGCTCAAGCTGAGGAACGTGGACTACTTGGAGATAATATATTAGGAACTGATTTTAGTTTCAGATTACACATAAATAGAGGTGCAGGGGCTTTCGTTTGTGGTGAAGGTAGTGCATTAACAGCTTCTATAGAAGGTAATCGTGGTATGCCAAGGGTTAAACCACCTCGTTCTGCTGAAAAAGGTCTATTTGAAAGACCAACAGTATTAAACAACGTTGAAACATATGCAAACGTTCCAATGATAATAACAAACGGTTCTGATTGGTACAGAGGTTTTGGTACAGAAGGCAGTCCTGGTACAAAAGCGTTTGCATTAACAGGTAGTGTTAATAATACAGGATTAATAGAAGTTCCAATGGGAACTACACTAAGAGAAATAGTTTACGATATTGGTGGCGGTGTTAAAGATAATGTTCCATTCAAAGCTGTCCAAATAGGTGGACCATCAGGTGGATGTTTAGTTGAAAAACACTTAGACTTACCATTAGACTTTGACTCAGTTAAAAAACTGAATGCCATAATGGGTTCTGGTGGACTTGTAGTAATGGACGAAAATAGTTGTATGGTTGACGTTGCTCGTTTCTTCATGAGTTTCACACAAAGAGAATCATGTGGTAAATGTACTCCATGTCGTATAGGAACTAAGAGAATGCTTGAAATGTTAGATAAAATAACTGAAGGTAAAGGTACATTAGAAGACCTAGATAAACTAGAAGAAACTGCAAAAACAGTAAGAACTATGTCATTATGTGGTCTTGGTAAGAGTGCTCCACTTCCAGTTATAAGTACATTAGAATTATTTAGACACGAATATGAAGAACATATAGTTGATGGTAAATGTAGAGCTCATGTATGTTCTGCATTAAAAACTTTCAAAATTGATCCAGATAAATGTAAAGGTTGTACTAAATGTGCTAGAAACTGTCCAGTTGGTGCAATCACTGGTGAAAAGAAAGCACCTCATGTTATCGATACAACTAAATGTATTAAATGTGGAGCTTGTATGGAAGGTTGTAAATTCGACGCTATATATACTGAATAAAAAGATTGAATATAAAATTGCATAAAAATAAGATACAAAAAAATTAGATATAAAAATTAAAAATAACATTAAAAAATATAAAAATTAAAAATCGCTAAATAAAAATAATATGAAAAAACATTAATTTAATAGAGAATAATATGATGAATCAATTTAATCGAAATTTATCAATTAAGAATTAGACATAAATTTAAAATTAAAGGAGGAAATAATATGGTTAAGTTAACTATAGATGGAATCCAAGTTGAAGCTGAGAAAGGTACAAGTGTATTACATGCAGCTGAAAGCGTTGGAATTAAAATACCTACGCTTTGCTATATAAAAGATTTATTACCAGATGGTTCTTGTAGAATGTGTATGGTAGAAATAGAAAGCAGGGGTAGAACAAAAATGGAAACTGCTTGTACTGCACAAGTTTCTGAGGGACTTGTTGTAACTACAAACAGTGAAAAAGTAAGAAATGCAAGAAGGAATATTCTTGATATGTTACTTTCAAATCATAAAACTGACTGTTTCTCTTGTCCATCAAATGGAGATTGTAAACTTCAAGAATTATGTTTTGAATATGGAATAGAAAGAACTACTTATAGTGGTGAACAAACTGAATTACCAATAGACGACTCTAATAAATTTTTCACATATAATCCAAACCTTTGTATTTTATGTCATAGATGTGTAAACACTTGTCATAAAGTAGTAGGACGTGGGGCAATCGATACTATGGAAAGAGGATTTGATTCAGCAATCGGAACTCCATTCCATATAGATTGGGCAGATACTAATTGTGAATCATGTGGTAACTGCGTTCAAGCTTGCCCAACAGGCGCTCTTACTATGAAGAGAAGAAAAAATTATCGTAAATATCAAATAGATAAAAAAGTATTAACAACTTGTCCACACTGTGCAACAGGATGTCAATATTATCTATTAGTTAAAGATAATAGAATAGTAGATGTTGAAGGTGCAAATGGTGCATCAAATAAAGGTTTATTATGTGTAAAAGGTCGTTCAGCAAGTTTTGATTTTGTTCACTCAGGAGATAGAATAAAATATCCTTTAATTAAAAATAAAGAAACAGGAGAATTTGAAAGAGCTACTTGGGATGAAGCATTAGACTTAGTAGCAACAAAATTCTTAGATATAAAGAAAAATTATGGAATAGATGCGTTGGCTGGTTTTGCATGTTCTCGTTCAACAAATGAAGATATTTATATGATGCAAAAGCTAGTTCGTTGTGGATTTGGTAACAACAACGTAGACAACTGTGCTCGTGTCTGACATTCTCCATCTGTCGCAGGTCTTGCGATGACACTAGGCTCAGGAGCCATGACTAATACAATAGCAGATACAACAGGAGAATCAGATTTAATTATGTTAGTTGGATCAAATCCAGAAGAAGCACATCCAGTTATAGGTATGCAAATACGTCAAGCTGTTCAAAGAGGATGTAAACTTATAGTAGTTGACCCTCGTGATATAGATTTGGCTAAAAAAGCTGATGTGCATATAAAATTAAAACCTGGAACAAACGTTGCATTTGCTAATGGTATAATGCATGTAATCATAGAAGAAGGACTTCAAGATTCAGATTTTATAAATTCTCGTACTGAAGGTTACGAAGAGCTAAAAGAAATAGTTAAGGATTATACTCCAGAGAGAGTAGCTGAAATATGCAATATAGATCCTGATGATTTAAGAAAAGCTGCAATAATGTATGCTAAAGCTGACAAAGCACCAATTATGTACTGTTTAGGTGTTACAGAACATTCAACTGGTACAGAGGGTGTTATGTCAATGTCAAATATGGCTATGTTAGTTGGAAAATTAGGTAGAAAAGGTTGTGGTGTTAACCCAATACGTGGTCAAAACAACGTACAAGGTGCTTGTGATATGGGTGCTATGCCTACTGATTTCCCTGGATATCAAAAAGTTAATAATCCAGAAGTACTAGCTAAATTTGAAAAAGCATGGGGCATTAAATTAAATCCAAACCCAGGAATAAAAGCAACAGAAGTATTTCCAGCTGCTATAAAAGGTGATATAAAAGGTTTATATATCTTTGGTGAAGATCCAGTCGTAACTGATGCAGATACAAATCATATTATTAAAGCGTTAGAAAGTTTAGATTTCTTAGTAATGAGCGAATTGTTTATGACTGAAACAGCACAATATGCTGATGTTATATTACCAGGTGTAAGTTATGCTGAAAAAGAGGGAACATTCTCAAATACAGAAAGACGTGTCCAAAGAGTACGTAAAGCTGTAGAACTAGAAGGTGAAATGAGATTAGATACTGATATATTTATCGATTTATTAAATAGAATGGGATATCCTCAACCTCATTTAACTTCTGCAGAAATAATGGATGAAGTAGCTTCATTAACTCCAAGTTTTGCTGGTATAAGCCATAAGAGACTTGATGAAGTTGGAAGTTTACAATGGCCATGTCCAAGCAAAGATCATCCAGGAACACCTATACTACATGTAGGTAAATTTGCAAGAGGATTAGGATATTTCTACCCAGCTGAATATGTTCCATCTGCTGAATTGCCAGATGATGAGTACCCATATATTCTTATGACTGGTCGTATATTATATCACTATACTACTAGAGCGATGACTGGTAGAACTCCAGAATTAATGGAAATAGCGGGTAAATCATTTATAGAAATGAATATAAAAGATGCCGATGCTCTAGGAATTAAAGATGGTGACAAAGTAAAAGTAGCATCAAGACGTGGTGAAATACAAACTACAGCTGTCGTTGGAACTAAAGTATCTCCAGGCGAAACTTGGATGCCATTCCACTTCCCAGATGGAAATGCTAACTGGTTAACAAATGCAGCTCTTGATAAATTTGCAAAAGCACCAGAATATAAAGTATGTGCTATAAAAATTGCAAAAGCATAAAGGCTGACTCAGTATAAAGTATGTTATAGATATAAAATAACGTATCCTTAAACATTAGTTTATTACATTAGAAAGTTGATGTAAATAGAAGGCACTCGATTAGAGATTTATATAAATTAAATTATTGCAGAAAGTATCACAGAAGATACTGTGATACTTTCCTAAAGATATAATTTGAGTTTTTATATGAATAAGGGGGAAATAAGATGGTACGTTTAACTATAGATGGAAAAGTCGTAGAAGCTAAAAAGGGAACATCTATTTTACATGCCGCAGAATCTGTTGGCATTAAAATACCTACTTTATGCTATATAGAGGATTTACTACCAGACGGTTCTTGTAGAATGTGTATGGTAGAAATCGAAAACAGAGGAAGAACAAAAATGGAGACTGCTTGTACTGCACAAGTTGGCGAAGGACTTGTTGTAACTACAAACAGTGAAAAAGTAAGAAATGCAAGAAAAAATATTTTAGATATGCTTTTATCTAACCATAAAACAGATTGTTTCTCTTGTAGAGCTAATGGGGATTGTAAATTCCAAGATTTATGTTATGAATATGGTGTATCAACAACAACTTATAAAGGGGAGCAAACTGAATTACCTATAGATGATAGTAATCCATTCTTCACATATAATCCAAATCTTTGCATTTTATGTCATAGATGTGTAAATACTTGTCACAAAATAGTAGGACGTGGGGCAATAGACACTATGGAAAGAGGTTTTGATTCAGTAATAGGAACTCCTTTCAATATACCTTGGAAAGAAACTATCTGTGAATCATGCGGTAACTGTGTTCAAGCTTGTCCAACAGGTGCCCTTACAATGAAGAGAAGAACAGAATATCGTCCATATCAAGTAGACAAAAAAGTATTAACAACTTGTCCACACTGTGCAACAGGATGCCAATACTACTTAGTTGTTAGAGATAATAAAGTAGTAGATGTTGAAGCGGCAAATGGAGCATCAAACAAAGGTTTATTATGTGTAAAAGGACGTTCAGGATGTTTTGACTTTGTTCATTCTCCAGATAGAATAAAATATCCTTTAATTAAAAACCATGAAACAGGAGAATTTGAAAGAGCTACTTGGGATGAAGCATTAGACTTAGTAGCATCAAAATTCTTAGAAATAAAAAGAAAATACGGTTCTGACGCATTAGCAGGATTTGCTTGCTCACGTTCACCAAATGAAGACTGCTACATGATGCAAAAATTAGTACGTTGTGCATTCGGAACAAATAACGTAGATAACTGTGCTCGTGTTTGCCACTCTGCATCAGTTGCTGGTCTAGCTATGACTTTAGGTTCAGGAGCTATGACTAATCCAATAGAAGATATAACTAAAAATCCAGATGTTATAATGTTAGTTGGATCTAACCCAGAAGAAGCACATCCAGTTGTAGGTATGCAAATACGTCAAGCTGTTCAAAGAGGATGCAAACTTATAGTAGTTGACCCTCGTGATATAGATTTAGCTAAAAAAGCTGATATACATTTAAAATTAAGACCAGGTACAAACGTAGCATTTGCTAATGGTATAATGCACGTAATTATAGAAGAAGGCCTTCAAGATATGGACTTCATAAATGAACGTACTGAAGGTTATGAAAAAATAAAAGAAATAGTAAAAGACTATACTCCAGAAAAAGTTGCAAAAATATGTCATATAGATGCAGAAGATTTAAGAAAAGCAGCAATAATGTATGCTAAAGCAGACATGGCTCCAATAATCTATTGTCTAGGAGTTACAGAACATTCAACTGGTACAGAAGGTGTTATGTCAATGTCAAATATGGCATTATTAGTTGGTAAACTTGGTAGACCTGGTTGTGGAGTTAACCCTCTTCGTGGACAAAACAACGTACAAGGTGCTTGTGATATGGGAGCTTTACCAGGAGACTTCCCAGGATACCAAAAAGTTGCCAATCCTGAAGTATTAGCTAAATTTGAAAAAGCTTGGGGAACTAAATTAAATCCTAACCCAGGAACTCATGCAACAGACATATTCCCTGCTGCTATAAGAGGAGAAGTAAAAGGTCTTTATATATTTGGTGAAGACCCTGTCGTAACTGACCCAGATACTCATCACGTTATAAAAGCATTAGAAAGCTTAGACTTCTTTGTAATGAATGAGTTATTTATGACTGAAACTGCACAATATGCAGATGTTATATTACCAGGTGTAAGTTATGCTGAAAAAGAAGGTACATTCTCTAATACAGAAAGACGTGTTCAAAGAGTACGTAAAGCTGTAGAATTAGACGGTGAAATGAGATTAGATACTGATATATTCACAGATATAATGAATAGAATGGGATATCCTCAACCACGCTTAACTTCAGCAGAAATAATGGATGAAATAGCATCAGTAACTCCAAGTTTTGCTGGTATAAGCCACGAAAGACTTGATAAAGAAGGCGGAATTCAATGGCCATGTACTTCTAAAGATCATCCAGGAACTCCAATAATGCACGTTGGTAAATTTACAAGAGGATTAGGTTGGTTCTATCCAGCTGAATATGTTCCATCTGCAGAATTACCAGATGATGAATACCCAACTATATTAATGACAGGACGTATATTATATCATTACACTACAAGAGCGATGACTGGTAGAACTCCTGGATTAATGGAGATAGCAGGCAAGTCATTTATAGAAATGAATATTGAAGATGCAGAAAAAATAGGAGTTAAAGATGGAGATAGAGTAAAAGTTTCTTCAAGACGTGGGGAAATAGAAACAACTGCTCGTGTAGGAACAAAAGTATCTCCAGGTGAAACTTGGATGCCATTCCACTTCCCAGATGGAAATGCAAACTGGTTAACAAATGCAGCACTTGATAAATATGCAAGAATACCAGAATATAAAGTTTGTGCTGTTAAAGTTGAAAAAGCATAAAGCTAGAATATAGTTGATTTTAGAAAAATTTATAAATATTAGAACAGAATATATATAAATAGGTGCCAGAACCTATATGATTAAATATAGGTTCTGGCTATTTCAATATATATGTATTTATAAGTATTATAAATTTCAAAATAAGGATTTTCTAATACTGAAAAAATACATTAGTTATGCTAGAATTAATTTAAAGTATCAAATAGATAGGGGTGATAGTTTTGGATATAGGGGCGCTAATTCTTATGGGTGGAAAGAATAGTAGAATGAACGGTAATGTAAAAGGCCTTCTAAAACTAAACAATATGACATTTCTAGAAAAAATCAAAGAAACTTTAGATGACTTTTCTAGCATATATTTATCTATAAATGACAAATTTTCAAAGAATCAAAAACAAGAATTCGAAAAAATGGGATTCAAATTAATAGAAGATATTTATAAAGAAATTGGACCATTGGGAGGTATATATTCATCTTTATTAAATTGTAAAGAGGAATATCTCTTTATAACAGCATGTGATATGCCTTTTATTACAAAGAAAAATATAAAAGAGTTATGTGACAATATCAATAAAGATATAGATATAGCAGTTTTTTGTGATAACGATGAAAGACTATATCCACTATGTGCTATATACTCTAAGAAAGTAATTCCAATTATAGAAGAAATGATAAAGCAGAAAAATTATAAGTTGAGCTATTTAATAGATAAGAGTAACTTTGTCAAAATAAATATAGAAGATACTGATATAGAATTAGAGACATTAAGTAATATAAATACACCACAGGAATATGATTCATTAAAAAATAAAATTTAATATTCTCCGAGCAAAAGTATCTAAGGGAAAACTATGATACTGAGCCAAGTAATTTAAAAATTACTTCAGGTTATGATGGAAACGTTGTAGCCATCCGTTATTTGAGAAGGGGAAACTATCAAAGGTAGCGTAATACCTTTATTAGCTATATTTTCTATTTTCAAATTAATAGATTATATAGCAATTTTTTTTAGGGAGGAAACATGATATGGTAGGGATAGAACTTGAATTAGCGATAGAGTTAATTTGTGATTCCGTTAAAAGTATAAACGATATAGAAGAAGTTAGTATAGAGAAAGCTAGGGGGAGAATTATAGGTGAAGATATAATTGCTCCAATTAATCAACCTCCATTTGATCGTTCTCCATTAGATGGTTATGCCTTGAGGTCAGAAGATATTGTAGGTGCAAGTAAAAAAAATCCTATAAAATTAAAAGTTATAGATGAGGTTTGTGCCGGGGGATATACTCATAAAGAAGTAGGGAAAAATGAAACAATTAGAATAATGACAGGTGCGAAAATTCCAAAGGGATGTGATTGTGTCATAAGGCAGGAATCTACTGATTATGGAATGGAAACAGTAGAAATTTATCAAGAAGTAAAGCATCATCAAAATTATTGTTTTGAAGGTGAAGATATTACAAAGGGCAGTAAATTAATAAACTTAGGAGAAAAATTAAGTTATATACATATAGGAATAATAGCATCTATGGGATATGAAAAAGTTAAAGTCATCAGACGACCAAAAGTAGCTTTAATAAGTACTGGGGATGAAGTTATTTGCGGTGGAAAACCTCTTACAGAAGGGAAAATATATGATAGTAATAGAAGAATGATAGCATCTAGATTAGAGGAACTAGGATGTGAAGTTGTTGTTGCAGAAGTAATGGGAGATGATGAAAATTTAATTGCAAATGAAATTAAAGAAATTATCAAAAATGTAGATGTAGTTTTCACTACGGGTGGAGTTTCAGTTGGAAAAAAAGATATTATGCATCAAGTAATAAAAATATTAGATGCAAAAAGAGTATTTTGGAGAGTAAACATGAAACCAGGAACACCAGCTATATATGCACTTTATGAAAATAAGCCATTACTATGTTTATCTGGAAATCCATTTGCTGCAATAGCCACATTTGAACTTATGGGCAAACAACTATTATATAAGTTGGGACAAGACCCAGATTTAAAAGAAGTAAGAAAAGAAGCTATATTACAAGATGCGTTTTTAAAAGAAAGCAGAGGAAGAAGATTAATAAGGGCAACTTATGATGAAGGAAAGGTATATCTTCCAAAAGGAGGACATTCATCAGGAATGCTTGGTTCAATGATAGGATGTAATTGCTTGATAGATATAAAACCAGGCACACCTAAATTAGATAAAGGAGAAAAGGTACAAGTTGTACTTTTATAAATCCAATAGGAGAATTTTTTAAGTATATGACAAAAAGAAATAAGTTAAAACAGCAAGTGATTATTGCAATATGTGGGGTTAAGAATTCGGGAAAAACTACATTAATAACAAAATTAATACAAAAGTTTAATAGTTTGGGATATAATGTAGCTACAATAAAACATGATGGTCATGATTTTAATGCGGATATAGAAGGGACTGATTCTTACAAACACAAACAAGCTGGTGCATATGGAACAGCTGTCTTTTCAAGAAATAAGTTTTTAGTAGTTAAGGAACAAAAAGAAACTAACGAACAAGAATTGATAGATTTATTTCCAGAGGCAGATATAATATTTTTAGAAGGATTTAAAAAATCTACTTATCCAAAGATAGAGATAATAAGAAATAATAATTCATATGAATCTGTCTGTAATAAAGAGAATTTAATTGCAATTGCATCAGATATAAACGTTGAAAATAATATGAAAAATTTAGATATAGATAAACCAATAATTAATTTAAATAATATAGAAGAGATTGTTGAAAAAATAATTCAGTATATTGAAGTGAAATAGGAGATGATTTTATGAAATGTGTTAAGACTCAAGACGCGGTAGGGCATGTTCTTTGCCACGATATAACTCAAATTATAAAGGATGTAAAAAAAGGTACAGCTTTTAGAAAAGGACATATAGTAACAGAAGAGGACATTCCTGTTTTACTATCATTAGGAAAAGATAATCTATATATATGGGAAAAGAAAGAAGGTATACTTCACGAAAATGAGGCGGCTGAATATTTAAGAGATATATGTATAAATGAAAATATGAGCCAATCAGAAGTAAAAGAAGGAAAAATAGAAATAATAGCAGAAATAGATGGACTTTTAAAAATCAATGTAGAAAGTTTAAGGGCAGTAAATAGTTTGGGAGAGATGATGATAGCAACTCGACACACAAATACTACTGTTAAAAAAGGTGATAAACTTGCAGGAACAAGAATAATACCACTTCTAATAGAACAAGAGAAGATGGAAAAAGCGAAAGAAGTTGCAGGAAACTCACCAATATTATCATTAATGCCATTTAAAAAGAAAAAAGTAGGTATAGTTACAACAGGAAATGAAGTTTTTTATGGAAGAATAAAAGATACTTTTGGACCAGTAGTAGCTGAAAAAGTTAAAGAATTTGGGGCAGAGGTAATCGGTCAAACAATCGTAAATGATGACATGGAAAAAATAGCGAAAGCAACAGAATCATTCATAGAGCAAGGTGCAGATATGGTATTATGCACAGGAGGTATGAGTGTAGATCCTGATGATAAGACACCAGGAGCAATAAAAAGCACAGGAGCGAGAATAGTTTCTTATGGAGCTCCAGTACTTCCAGGAGCAATGATGTTACTTGCTTATTATAAAAAAGATGAAAAAGAAATTCCAATCGTAGGATTACCAGGATGTGTAATGTATTCTAAAAGAACAGTATTTGACTTAGTTTTACCAAGACTTATGGCTGATGATATGGTTACAAGCGACGATTTAGCTGGATTAGGATTAGGTGGATTATGCTTAAGTTGTGATATATGCACATTCCCTAACTGTGGATTTGGAAAGGGAGTATAAGATGGCAGAAAAATTAAATCACTTTGATCAACATGGAAATGCAGTTATGGTAGATGTTACAGATAAAAATGTAACAGAAAGAGAAGCTATAGCAACAGGAAAAATATTTGTATGTGATGAAACATATGAAAGAATTATAAATGGAAATATGGCAAAAGGAGATGTCCTTGCAGTTGCTAGAGTGGCTGGAATTATGGCGACTAAAAAAACATCAGAACTAATACCAATGTGTCATCCATTAATGTTAACAAAGGCAAAAGTAGACTTTGAATTTAATGAAGAAGAAAAAAGTATAAGTGCTACATGTCTTGTAAAATTAAGCGGAAAAACAGGGGTAGAAATGGAAGCTCTTACAGGTGTAAATGTTGCACTTTTAACTATTTATGATATGTGTAAAGCTATTGATAAAGGAATGGTTATTTCAGATGTGCATTTAGTAAAAAAATCTGGTGGAAAGAGCGGAGATTTTTACTTTAACGAAGAAAAATAGTTACATAAACCAAGAGAAAAATTTACATAATAATATACCTGAAAGTGGGAATGAAATATGTTAGATAAATTAAATAGAAAGATTGATTATCTTAGAATATCTGTAATAGATAGATGTAATTTAAGATGCGTTTACTGTATGCCAGAAGAAGGTGTAGAGAGCATCCCACATGAAGAAATTCTTACTTATGATGAAATTTTAAGAATTTGTGAAACTGTATCACAATTAGGAATTAAAAAAATTAAAATAACAGGTGGAGAACCTTTAGTCAGAAAAGATATTGTAAATTTAATTAGAGATATAAAAAATCTAGATAAAATAGAGCAAGTAACTTTGACTACTAATGGAATACTACTTTACGATATGTTGGATGATTTATATGATGCTGGAATTGATGCAATTAATATAAGTTTAGATACTTTGAAAGAAGATAACTTTAAACAAATTACTAGAAGAGATGGGCTTGAAAAAGTACTCATGGCTATAGATAAAACATATAATTTAGGTATTCGAGTTAAGATAAATTGTCTAGCAATTAGAGATTTTAATATAAATGAACTTGCTGATATCGCAAATTTTGCAAAAGATAGAGAAATCGATGTTAGATTCATAGAATTGATGCCGATTGGATTTGGGAAAAAATATACTCAAATAGACAATGATGAAATACTTTCAATTTTAGAAAGTAATTTTGGAGCATTTGAACCATTAACTGAAAAGAGAGGAAATGGTCCAGCTAAATATTATAAAAATAAAGATATGAAAGGATGTATAGGTTTTATCAGTGCTATAAGTCATGAGTTTTGTGAATCATGCAATAGAATAAGACTTACATCTAATGGATTTTTAAAATTATGTCTTCATTACAATAAAGGAATTGATTTAAAAGCGCCTATAAGAAGTGGAATAAGTGATGAAGATTTAAAAGTATTAATTCATGATACTATATGGAATAAACCATTAAGCCATAAGTTTGGACATACTAACGGAGAAAAAGATATCGAAGTTAAAAATATGGTTCAAATAGGCGGATAGATATTTAAATAATTAAAAATTTGGATAAAAATTAAGGAGAGATTGGCAATGGGAAGAATCGTAAATGTATGTATAAGTGAAAAAAAAGGAACTCAAAAACATCCAATAGACGAAGGGGAATTTATAGTTGAATTTGGACTAAAAGATGATGCACATGCTGGAAAATGGCATAGACAAGTTAGTTTACTTTCATTTGAAAAAGTAGAAGAATTTAATGCTAGAGGAGCAGGTGTCAAACCAGGTGCTTTCGGAGAAAATTTATTGGTTGAAGGTTGGGACTTAAAAACAATACCAGTAGGAACTAAGTTTAGATGTAATGATGTTTTATTAGAAATAACTCAAATCGGAAAAGAATGTCACCATGGATGTGAAATATTCCAAAAGATGGGCGACTGTATCATGCCTAGAAATGGGATATTTGCAAGAGTATTAGAAGGTGGAAAAATTAAGCCAGGAGATCAAATAGAAATAGTAGAATAGAAGGTGGATAATATGTATAGAGTTGGAATTATAACTGCAAGTGATAAAGGTTCGCGTGGGGAAAGAGTAGACGAAAGTGGAGCTAAAATAAAAGAAATCGTTGGAGAATTCGGATATGAAGTTAAATTCTACAGAGTACTTCCAGATGACAAAGAAGTTTTAGCAGAAGAGATGAAAAATTTATGCGATAACAACGAAGTAGACTTAATTCTTACGACAGGGGGAACAGGATTTTCAAAAAGAGATAACACTCCAGAAGCTACACTATCAATAGCTGAAAAATTGGTGCCAGGAATATCAGAGGCTATAAGAGCTTATAGCATGCAATTTACTAAAAAAGCAATGCTTAGTAGAGCAGTTTCAGTAATAAGAAAATCTACATTAATTATAAATATGCCGGGAAGTCCTAAAGCCGTAAAAGAATGTATGGAATGTTTAATGCCAGCTCTTGAACATGGATTAGATATATTAACTGGTGAGGCTAGCGAATGTGCTAGAAAATAGATGTAATTATTTGAACAGGGGTCCAATATAAATACAGGGTTATATTGGACCTAATTATGGGTTTCAAATCTTTATAAAAATAAAGGGTTTGACGAATATAGAGTTATTTATGTTGATGATAAAATATACAGGGCTTGTATTAAATACTTTCCTAAATATAATCCCATAACTGTATGATATTATTTTACATTGAAAATTGCGGTTGTTATAACAACTAAAAAATTGAATTATATTTAAAATATGATAATTTATAGTTATTAAATTTTAGATATATAAAACAAAAAAGTATGCCATTTATATGTATAGATGGCATACTTTTTTGCTTTATAATGGCGGGAAAGGGTGGGAATCGAACCCACCTAAGAGGCTCCTAACCCCTCGTACTAGTTTTGAAGACTAGAGAGAACACCAGAACTCATCCTCCCCCAAGATATATTTTATTGTGATAGTTATATCACTATTTAATAATAACAAGTTATAATTTAAATTTCAACTTTATTTCCATAAAATGTAATAAAATGTGTGGAATTAAGTATTATTATGTAAAATAAGCTATAATTATTATATGAAAAAAGAATATAACTACAGGGGGGATTGGCTTGAATAAGGGGAAGATTTTATCAAAATTGCCTTCAGTTGACAAAGTGCTGTCAAATTATAAAATAGAAGATTTATTAAATAATTATCAGAGACAATTAGTATTAGAATCGATAAGAGAAATAATTGAATTAAAGAGAAAAGAAATTATAAATTTAGATGAAGATAGTTTAAGTTTATTTGATATAAAGGAAGAAACTTTAGTTGATGATATAATCAATTCTACAAAAAATAAATTCCAATTATCTATTAAGAGGGTTATAAATGGAACTGGTATAGTTATACATACTAACCTAGGTCGTTCTAAATTAAGCCCAAAAGTAAAAGAAGAGTTAATTCAAATTGGTTTTGGATATTCAAATTTAGAATACAACTTGTCAAAAGGGAAAAGAGGCTCTAGGTATGACCATCTAGTCGATATAATAAAACGATTAACTGGGGCAGAAGACGTATTAATTGTAAATAATAATGCAGCGGCAGTATTATTAGTTTTAAATACAATGGCAAAGGACGGCGAAGTAGTTGTTTCACGAGGTGAACTTGTTGAAGTTGGAGGCAGTTTTAGAATTTCAAGTATAATGGAAATTGGTAGTGGGAGATTAGTTGAGGTCGGATCGACTAATAAAACTCATATACAAGATTATAAAGATGCTATAAGTGAAAATACAAAGGCGATAATGAAGGTACATACTAGCAATTATCGTATTTTAGGATTTACTAAATCTGTTGAGATAGATGAATTAAAAAGACAAGAAGAGTTTAAAGATATACCGATTATTGAAGATTTAGGAAGTGGAGTATTTATCGATTTATCTAAATATGGGTTATCATATGAACCTACTGTAATAGATTCTATAAAAAAGGGTGCAGATGTAGTTACATTTAGTGGAGACAAGATGCTAGGCGGACCACAGGCTGGAATTATAGTTGGGAAGAAAAGATATATAGAAAAAATGAAAAAAAATCAATTAACAAGAGCACTTAGAGTAGATAAAATGACAATAGCAGCTTTAGAAGCTACATTGAGAATATATTTAGATGAAGAAGATGCAATAAAAAGTATACCGACATTGAGGATGATAACTTATAGCATAGAAGAACTAGAAATAAAAGCAACGATACTTTTAAGTAAAATAATAGATTTGAATATAGATGCAGAAGTTGAAAAAGAAAAAGGGATATCTCAAGTTGGAGGTGGTTCCATGCCACTAGAAAGATTAGATACATATGTCATAACAATAAAGCCGAATAAATTTAGTGTATCTTATCTTGAAAAGAGACTTAGAAATAGTGAGTCTCATATAATTGGAAGAATAAACGAAGATAAATATATCTTAGATGTTAGAACGATAGAAAAAGATGAATTTGATTTTATAATAAAAGAATTAAAAGATATTTTTAACTAATAGTTTAGGGGGATATTCTTGATATGAAGAATGTAATTTTGGGAACAGCAGGACATATAGATCACGGAAAAACAACATTAATAAAAGCTTTAACAGGTAGAGAGACAGATAATTTAAAAGAAGAAAAGCAAAGGGGAATATCTATCAATTTAGGATTTACATACTTTGATTTGCCGAGCAAAAAAAGAGTCGGAATAGTAGATGTGCCTGGTCATGAAAAATTTATAAAAAATATGTTGGCAGGTGCATGTGGAATAGATATAGTTTTGCTTGTAGTGGCTGCTGACGAAGGAGTAATGCCTCAAACTGTTGAACATCTAGATATCTTAAACTACTTAGGTGTAAAAAAAGGAATAATAGTTTTGACTAAATGCGATTTAGTAGATGAAGATTTTATCTCTTTAGTAAAAGATGAAGTCAAAGAAAAGACAAAGGGTTTATTTATAGAAAATGCACCGATTGTAGAAGTTGATTCAGTATCAGGAAGAGGATTAGAAGAATTAGTCAAAAAAATTGATGAAATTAGTGAAGATATAGAAGAAAAGAAAATTGATGCACCAGCAAGAATGAGTATAGATAGGGTATTTTCATTAAAAGGTTTCGGAACAATTGTAACAGGAACTTTAATCGAAGGAAAAATATCTATTGATGATGAGATGACGATATATCCTAGTGAAAAAAAGGTAAAGGTAAGAAATTTACAAGTACATGGTTGTGATGTTAAAACTGCATATGCAGGACAAAGAACAGCAATAAATTTATCTAATATAAAAGTTAGTGAAATTCAAAGAGGAGATGTAATTGCTGAGACTGGTTCTGTTGAAGAATCTATGATGATAGATGTAAATATATCATTAGTTGAACATTGCAAAAAGAGTTTAAAACATTGGGATAGAATAAGAGTATTCCATGGTACAAAACAAATATTATGCAGAATTGTTCCATTAAATGAAGATGAAATACCTTATGGAGAAAGTGGATATGCCCAGCTAAGATTAGAAGAAAAAATAGTAGCTAAGAAAGGTGATAGATTTATAATTAGATCTTATTCACCGATGGATACGATTGGTGGAGGTATAATTATTGATACAGCACCCAAAAAACATAAGATATATGACGAAAGTGTTATTGAAACATTAAAAATAAAAGAAAAAGGCGAGCTAAAAGACATAATAGAAGAATATCTAAAATTAAATTTATCAAACTATATTACATTAAAAGATTTAATTAGCTATACTGGAGATAAAGAAGAATATGTTAAAGAGGGGCTTGATGTTTTAATAAAAGAAAATAAAGTAATACCCGTAAATAAATATTATCTACATATAAGTCATTATAATAAACTTAAAGATAAGACGATGGATATTTTAAATAAGTATCATAAACAGTATAGACTTAGAAAGGGAATTTTGAAGGAAGAACTTAGGTCTAGGGTTGATAGTAAACTTAAAGTAAAAGATATGGACATCATCTTAAATAAAATGGCTGAAGATAAACAGATAAAAGTAAGGGACAACTTAGTTTCAAATTATGAATTTGAAGTTGTATTTAATCAAAAACAATTATCCATAAAGAAAGAAATTGAAAATATAACTAGAAAAAATAAACTAAGCTGTTTAGTTACAAAAGATGAAATATGTAATAAAAATAAGTTTTATGAAGAAGTTTTGGAAGCATTAATAGGCGATACAATTCAGAAACTAGACGATACATACTATGTTGATAAAGATATATATGAAAATATGAAAAATGAGTTGATAAACTATCTGAAACAAAATAATCAAATAACAGTAGCTCAATTTAGGGATATTACAAATTCAAATAGAAAAACATCAATAGCTATACTAGAACATTTCGATAGAAATAGAATAACAAAAAGAATAGACGATAAAAGAGTTTTATATTAATTAACTTTATCATGAAAAGAGGTTGTGCTTATGAGTAAAAAAGATATAGTTTTTTGTAAAGGTGGAGGGTGTACTGCTAAATTAGGGCCAGGAATTTTAAGTCGTGTTTTAGAAAGAATACCGAAAAAATATGATGAAAATTTACTGATAGGATTTGAAAGTAGTGATGATGCATCTGTATATAAATTAACGGATGATATTGCAATGGTTCAAACTTTAGATTTCTTTCCGCCTATGGTAGACGACCCATATACGTTTGGGAAAATAGCCGCAGCAAATGCATTAAGTGATATATATGCTATGGGTGGTGAAGTTAAAACAGCTTTAAATATAGTTTGTTTTCCAGAACAGATGGATTTAAATATATTGGGTGATATAATTCAAGGTGGTAGTGAAAAAGTAGAAGAAGCTGGAGGAGTTTTATCTGGCGGACATTCTATAATGGACCAAGATGTAAAATACGGCTTATCTGTAACAGGAATTATAAATCCAAATAAAATATATCAAAATAATGGGTGCAAAGTAGGAGATAAATTAATTCTTACTAAACCTTTAGGTGTTGGAATAATTTCAACAGCAAACAGAGTTGGTGAAGCTAGCAAGGAAGCTATGGATAAGGCTATAGAATCTATGTGCACATTAAATAAATATGCAGCAGAGATTATTAGAAAATATGATGTGCATGCATGCACAGATGTTACAGGATTTAGTCTTTTAGGACATTTAAACGAAATGGTTGCAGGAGATTGTTCAGCAATTATAGAGAGTACAAAAGTACCATATATCAAAGAAGCTAGACAGTATGCAGATGAGTTTTTACTAACTGCAGCAGCACAAAGAAATCGAAATTTCCTTCAAGATAAAGTTTTATTTAATATATATGATTTTGCAATGGAAGAGATATTATTTGACCCACAAACATCAGGAGGGTTATTAATAGCTGTAAATCCTGAAGATGTAGAGGAAATAATGAAAGAATTAGAAACTTTAAGCTTACCATGTGGTGTTATTGGAGAAGTTGTAAATCAAAAACAACATAAAATAATAGTAGAGTAGATAATAAATTAAAATATATACAATGTAATTTTAGGAGGAATAACAATGAAAGAAATAAAAGTTGATGCAATGGGTGATCAATGCCCCATTCCAGTTATAAAAACAAAAAAGGCATTAGGTGAAATAAAAGAGACTACTTTAGTAGAAGTGCATGTAGATAATGAAATAGCAGTTCAAAATTTAAGTAAGATGGCCAAACAAAAAAATCTAGAATATACATGCGAAAAAATAGAGGACCAACATTACATAATTAAAATAAAAGCAGAGCTACAAAATAGCGAAACTGAACAAACAAAGGTTGAAGAAGAAACAAAAGAAGTTTGCTATCCAGATAAAAAGACTAATACAGTTGTAGTATTGAGTAGCAATAAGATGGGAGAAGGAAGCGAAGAATTAGGTCAAATTTTGATGAAAGGATTTATATATGCTTTAACTGAATTAGATGAGCTTCCAAGTACAATATTACTTTATAATTCAGGAGTTAAATTATCGACAGAAGGCTCTAACTCTATAAATGATTTAAAAACATTGCAAGCACAAGGTGTAGAAATATTAAGCTGTGGAACTTGCTTAAACTACTATGAATTAACAGAAAAACTAGAAGTAGGTGAAGTGACAAATATGTACTTTATACTAGAAAAAATGTCACAAGCCGACAAAATAATAAGACCATAATAGTTTTGTATAAAGTTGAATTAAATATAGAATTTGATTAGAAAAAATATTATCAATAATTTAATAAATATAATGTATACATTCGCCAAAACAGCTTTTTCTAAAAAAAATGGTGCTATAATTAACTTGTAATACGAAGATATTTTCTTAATACTTAACAAAAGGGGTGTATCTGTATGGAAAAGAGATTTTTAGCACCAAAAGAAATAGCCAATGCAATGGTTAACGTTGGTGTAGGAAAAGCAAACCTACCAGTTGGTTCAATGTTTTTACTAGGAATCTTGGCAGGAGCATTTATAGGATTTGGTGGATTAGGAAATACTGTAGCAAGTCAAACATTTGCTAATATTGACCCAGGTGTTGCGAAACTTATTGGGGCAGCAGTCTTCCCTGTTGGACTTATGTTAGTTGTTATATGTGGAGCAGAATTATTCACAGGAAACAACTTAATGACATTAGCTCTAATGAATAATAAAATTACAGGCGGTCAAATGGTTAAGAACTGGTGTGTTGTTTGGGTAGGAAACTTAGTTGGTTCTATAGCATTAGCACTTATAGTATTTTATGGTGATGTTCTAACTGGAGACGCTGCAACAAAAGCTATTGCAATAGCTGAAGGGAAAGCAGGTCTAGATATAATGACAATGATACTTAGAGGTATACTATGTAATATCCTTGTTGTTTTAGCTGTATGGATGGCAACAAGTGCACAAGATATTATATCTAAGATATTTTCATGCTGGTTCCCAATCATGTTATTCGTATTATGTGGATTTGAACATAGCGTGGCAAATATGTACTTTATACCAATAGGTATGTTATTGGGCGCTGATATTTCAATAGGAGCATGTGCAACTAATTTAATTTGTGTAACAATAGGAAACTTAATCGGTGGAGCTTTAATTATACCGGTTATATACTACTTTACATATTTAGCTGCAGATAAAAAGAAAGCTTCTAATGTATAAGATTTAAATATATAAGGGGAATTAAAAGATATCGTCAAGGATTTAATCTTTGGCGATATTTTTACGCCAAAATACAAAAAAAGTTAAAAATGGTAAGTAATTATTAAATAAATTAAATTCACCTTAAATAAAAATTGAATATGTGGTAAAATCTTTTTATAACTAGAATTATGTTTTCTTTGAGATACACTTTTATTTATAGAAACATATATTAAACCATAATAAAATAATTAAACAGACTTAAAAATACAAAAATGAATATAGAAATAAAAAAACAATTTAGATAAGAACGTAAATATAAGAATAAAGAAGGAAGGAGTCTGTCAAATACTTATTTATATTAAAGTGAGGTTTGGCAATAAATATTTAAATATGAATAAAGAATTAGTTTATAATGACTTAGTAAAAATAGTTGATGCGGAAAATGTAAAAATGGATGAGCCTATGAAAAAACACATCTCTTTTAGAGTAGGTGGACCAGCTGATATATTAGTTAGACCGACAACAGAAGAACAATTAGCTGAGGTATTAAAATATATAAATGAAAATGAGCTTCCATACTTAATAATAGGAAATGGATCAAACCTATTAATAAAAGATGGTGGAATAAGAGGTATAGTAATAGAATTTGGAGATAACTTCAACAACTATGAAATAGAAGGAAATACAATAAAAGCACAAGCAGGAGCTTTATTATCTGTATTAGGAAAAGCAGCACTTAGAGAAAGTTTAACTGGATTTGAATGTATATCAGGAATTCCAGGTACACTTGGTGGTGGGTTAGCAATGAATGCAGGTGCTTATGACGGAGAAATAAAATCAGTTGTAAAATCTGTTAGAGTAATGAATCCACAAGGTGAAATATCTGAATTCACAAATGAAGAAATGGAGTTTGCTTATAGAAGAAGTAGACTTACTAACTCTGATTATATAGTTTTATCAGCAGAACTTGAGCTTAAAAAAGGTGACTATGACGAAATAAAAGCGTATATGGCTGATTTAACAAATAGAAGAGTAACTAAACAACCATTAAATTTACCAAGTGCGGGAAGTACTTTTAAAAGACCAGAAGGGTACTTTGCAGCAAAATTAATAGATGATTGTGGGCTAAGAGGCTTAACATTAAGAGGAGCACAAGTTTCTGAAAAACATTGTGGATTTGTTGTTAACAAAGGTGAAGCAACAGCAAAAGATATATTAGATTTAATGTACATTGTAAAAAGTACAGTTTTAAATAAATTTGGTGTAATGTTAGAAGAAGAAGTCAAAATACTTGGAGAGGATTAATATGGAAATATTAGCTGATTATCATACTCACACTGTATATAGTCATGGAAAAGGAACTATAGAAGACAATGTGAAAGTAGCAATATCTAAGGGGATAAAGACAATCGGTATTTCAGACCATGGGTATAAAAATATTGCCTATGGTGTGAAAATCGATGATTTTAAAAAAATGAGAGAAGAAGTAGATATTTTGAATGAAAAGTATAAAGACCAAATAAAAATACTTTTAGGTGTTGAATGCAATATATTAGATAATAAGGGAAATATAGATTTAACAGAAAATATTGCTCAATATTTCGATTATGTAATGGCAGGATATCATTTTGGATCTGTTCCAACATCTTTTAAGGGGATGGTCAATATGTGTCAAAATTACTTCTTTAAAAGTAAAAGTGAAAAAGCCAAAGAATATAATACTGAGGCAATTGTAAATACTATAAAAAATAACGATATATTTGCAATTACTCACCCTGGAGATAAAGGGGGAATTTATATAGAAGAAGTGGCTAAAGTGGCAGAAAATACTAATACTAGACTAGAAATAAATAGTAGCCATGAGTTTTTAAATGTAGAACAATTACAAAAAATAAAGGATTATAATCTTAAATTTGTTATAGGTTCTGATGCGCATATACCACAAAATGTAGGTAACTTTAAATTAGCATTAGAAACTGTAAATAAATCAGGATTAGATAAATCGTTAATCGAAAACATTATAGTTTAAGGAGGGGTCTTTAATGAAATTTGTAATAGTAACTGGATTATCAGGATCAGGCAAGAGTGAAGTAATGAAAGTCTTTGAAGATATGGATTATTATTGTGTAGATAATCTACCTCCAACATTAATAGTAAATTTTGCTGAAATATGTTATCAAGCAGGGTCAATGGTAGATAAGGTTGCACTAGGTATAGATATAAGAGGAATGAAATTTTTTGAAGACTTACACGAAAGTTTAAGAACATTAAAAAAAGAAAATTATCCTTTTGAAATCCTATTCTTAGACTGTGATGATGATACTCTTCTAAAGAGATATAAGATGACTAGAAGAAATCATCCATTAGCATTAAATAGACAAATACCAGAAGGCATAAAAATTGAAAGAAAGATTTTAAATCCATTAAAAGAAATTGCAAATTATATAGTAGATACTACTAATATGAAGCCTAAAGATTTAAAAGAAGAAATATTAAAAATATATTCAACTGGAGAGAAGCAAACAAATCTTACAATATCTGTACTTTCATTTGGATTTAAACATGGTATCCCTAAAGATTCAGATTTAGTATTTGACGTTAGGTTTTTACCAAATCCATACTACTTAGACAGTCTTAGAGATAAGACAGGGGAAGACCAAGAAGTTAGGGATTATGTTATGAATTCTGATATTAGTAGAGAATTTTATGCGAAGCTTACAGATATGATAGACTTTTTAATACCACAATATGTAGAAGAAGGAAAACACCATTTAGTTATTAGTATTGGCTGCACTGGAGGAAGACATAGATCTGTAACTATAGCTAATCTTATTGCTGATGAAATACAAAGCAATGGCTATAGGGTTGTTAAAAAACATAGAGATTTTATGTTGAAATAGTGCGGAGGTTATTATGGAAATATTTGGTATAGTTTTTGGGATAATGGGTATAGTATGTTTTGGCATAGCTATATATTTATTTATCCAAATGAAAAATGAAAGGATAAGATACTTAGAGTTAAAAAATAAAGAACAAAAAGGCCCTAATGTAGTAGTTATCGGTGGGGGAACTGGCCAATCAATTTTTCTAAGAGGATTAAAACATCATACAGAAAATATAACAGCGATAGTTACTGTTGCTGATGATGGAGGAGGGTCAGGCGTTCTTAGATCTGATTTAGGAATGTTACCACCGGGAGATATCCGAAATTGTATTATGGCACTTGCAAATATAGAACCAACTATGAATGAAGTTATGCAATATAGGTTTGAAGATGGAGCATTAAAAGGTCAAAGTTTTGGAAACCTATTTTTAGCTGCTATGAATGGTCTATATGGTAATTTTGAGACAGCAGTTTACAAAATAGGCCAAGTTTTTGCAATAACAGGAAGAGTTTTACCAGTTACACTTGAAAATGTAGATTTAAGTGCAAAATTGGAAAATGGTCAAATTGTAAAGGGAGAATCAACAATACCAAAAGAAGTTAGAAAACAAAAATGTAAAATAGATAAAATTTCTTTAATACCAGAAAATTGCAGACCGCTAGATGAAGTAATAAGCTCTATACATGGAGCGGATATAATTGTAATGGGACCAGGAAGTTTATACACAAGTGTAATACCAAATTTACTAGTTCCAGGAGTAATTGAGGCTATCAAAAAATCAAATGCTAAGAAAGTATATATACCTAATGTTATGACACAACCAGGAGAAACAGAGGGATATAATGTATTAGATCATGTCCAAGCGATAATTAAACATACTGAACCAGGATTAATTGATTGCATTGTAACTAATAATGAAAAGATATCAGAATCTGTAGCTAGAAGATACAACGATGACGGTTCAACACAAGTTTTATTAGACAATGAGCAAAGATTAAAATTGAAATGTATGGGAATTAAGGCTGTGGAATCGAATTTAATAGAAGTAAAAGATAACTATATTAGGCATAATGCTGATGAAATTTCTAGTATAATTATTAAACTGGCTCTAGGTCATGATATGTAACAGTGAATAAAAAAGGATTTTATATCTTTATGAAGAAATTCTTATTATTATGTTGAATTAAGGAGTGAAAATCTATGAGAGAAGAGATTAGCGCCGGGGGTGTAGTCTTATTTGGGAATGCAATTCTTCTACTTAGAAAATTTAACGGAGATTGGGTGTTACCTAAAGGAAGGGTAGAGGAAGGTGAACAAAGAAAAGACGCGGCTCTAAGAGAGGTACTAGAAGAGACAGGAGTAAAAGCCGAAATTTTAAAATATTTAGGAGAAATCCATTACACATATAAAGAGAATTGGGATGAAAACAAGGCTGTCCATAAAACCGTTTTTTGGTATCTAATGAAATCGAAGGATATGGAGACAATTCCTTTAAAAGAAGAAGGTTTTGTGGATGCTAAATTCATACATTTAGATAGAGTGGTTGATTTAGCAAGGTATAATGATGAAAGAGAAATAATAAAGGTTGCATTAGAAGAAATAAAAAAAAGGAATAAAAAAAGCTAGAATTAGGTGATAGAAATGTCTTTTTCAAGTGAGACAAAGAATGAATTAGCTAGAGTTAAAGATATCGATGTAAATGATAAATTATCAGAACTATCAGCTATAGTTAGAATGGCTGGGACTATACAATTTGCGGGATTAAGAAAAATAAATGTAAAGATAACAACAGAGTTAAATTCAATTGCAAGAAGAGTATTTAAACTACTTAAAAAAGAATTTAATATAGAAACTACAATTTCTGTAAATAAAAATCAAATGCTAAAAAGAAATAACAGTTATGTTTTGATGGTTAAAAGTGAAAATGGGGCGGAAAGACTTCTTAAAAAGTTGGCAATACTAGAAGATAGAGATGGTTTCTTTCCGACAAACAACATACCACAAGAAGTATTTGATGATGAAGTTCTAAAAAGGGCTTATCTTAGAGGTGCCTTTTTAGGTGGAGGTTCTATAAGTGACCCCGAAAAAAATTATCATATGGAATTTGTAACTAATAACGAGGATTACGCAAATTCTCTTAGGGATTTAATAAACTCTGAAGGATTAAACGCAAAAATAGTTGCTAGAAAAAATAGTTTTGTTGTTTATTTAAAAGAAAGTGAACAAATTTCTGATTTATTAAGTATGATAGGGGCGTATCAAGCACTACTTAGTCTACAAAGTACTAAAATAGTAAAAGAAATGAGAAATAACGTAAATCGTATTGTAAATTGTGAAACTGCAAACTTATCAAAAACTGTAAATGCAGCAGTTCGACAAGTAGAAAATATAAAATTAATCCAAAGTAAAATAGGAATTAGTAGTTTACCAGAAAATTTACAAGAGATAGCGCTCTTAAGAGTAGAAAATGAAGATATGTCACTGAAGGAACTAGGGGAGATGTTAAATCCGCCTATAAGTAAATCAGGTGTTAATCATCGATTAAAGAAAATAGAGCAAATTGCTAATGATTTAAAATAGAGAACAAGGGGAATTTTACATAAATTCCCCTTGTTTGTTTTTAAAAAATATATTAATTTATACAGATAGGAAATGGGTATAAATTAATAAAAAATACGATTATATTAGATATTTATATACAAAATTTATATTAGGAGGTGGAGATATGTCAGGCGAATTTGCGCACCTACATGTGCATACAGAATATAGTTTGCTAGATGGTTTTTCAAGAGTTAAGAAACTTATAAAAAGAACTAAAGAATTAGGTATGAAATCTGTCGCTATAACTGACCATGGAAATATGTTTGGTGTTATAGATTTCTACAAAGAGGCAAAAAAAGCTGGTATAAAACCAGTAATAGGATGTGAGCTATACACTGCACAACGTAGTTTAAAAGACAAGGACCCCAATTTTGATAAAAGGTACGGACATTTAATTTTATTAGCTGAAAATATGACTGGATACCAAAACTTAATAAAACTAGTTTCTATATCATATGTAGACGGGTTTTACTATAAGCCAAGGGTAGACATAGAAGCTTTAAGAGAGCACAGTGAAGGAATTATATGTTTATCGGCTTGTTTAGCAGGAGATGTTTCAAATGCATTAATGAACAGAAATTATGAAAAAGCAAAAGAAATTGCTTTAACATATAACGAAATTTTTGGACAAGGGAACTTCTTCTTAGAATTACAAGATCACAATCTTCCAGAACAAAAAGAAGTAAATGCATCATTAGTAAAATTATCTAAAGAGTTAAATATACCATTAGTAGCCACAAATGATGTTCATTATGTCGATAAAGAGGATTCAAAGGCACATGATGTTTTACTATGTATACAAATGGGTAAAACATTAAATGACCCAGCAAGAATGAGATTTGGAACTCAAGAGTTTTATCTAAAATCAAGAGAAGAAATGGAAGAATTATTCCCATATGCACTAGAAGCTTTAGATAATACTGAAAAAATTGCACAAAGATGTAATGTAGAGTTTGATTTTAATACAATACACTTACCAAATTATGAAGTTCCAGAAGGATATACAACTTCAAGTTATCTTGAAGAATTATGTTACAAAGGGTTACATGAAAGATATGAAAATCCAAGTCAAGAAATTATAGATAGATTAGAATATGAATTAGGTGTTATTAATAAAATGGGATACGTAGAGTATTTCTTAATAACATGGGATTTTATAAATTTTGCAAAAGAAAACGGAATAATGGTAGGGCCTGGACGTGGTAGTGCTGCAGGTTCAATAGTTGCATATACACTTAAAATAACAGATATAGACCCAATAAAATATAACTTACTGTTTGAAAGATTCTTAAATCCAGAGCGTATATCAATGCCCGATATAGATATAGATTTCTGCTATGAAAGAAGAGAAGAAGTTATAGATTATGTTAAGCGAAAATATGGGGCAGACCATGTTGCACAAATAATTACATTTGGTACAATGGGTGCAAAATTAGCTATAAGAGACGTCGGTAGGGTGTTAGATATACCATATAATAAAGTCGATAAAATAGCAAAAGAAATACCAAATGCATTAGGAATGACTATAGACAAAGCTCTTGAAACAAATCCTAACTTAAAGGCAATGTATGAACAAGACCAAGAGACAAAAACTATAATAAATATTTCTAAAGAGTTAGAGGGAATGCTTAGACATGCTTCTACACATGCGGCAGGTGTCGTTATATCTAAAAATCCGATTGATGAATATGTACCATTATACAAACATCAAGACGCAATAAGTACCCAGTTTACAATGACAACGTTAGAAGAATTAGGACTTCTAAAAATGGACTTCTTAGGACTTAGAACATTAACAGTTATAAGAGATGCGTTAGACTTAATTGAAAAAAATCACGGTGTAAAAATAGATTTTTCTAAGATGGATTATGATGATCCAAAAGTATTTGAACTTCTTTCAACAGGAAATACTTTAGGTGTGTTCCAAATGGAAAGTGCCGGTATGAGATCATTTATGAAACAATTAAAACCAAGTAATTTTGAGGATATAGTAGCCGGTATATCATTATACAGACCAGGTCCAATGGATTCTATTCCAACTTACTTAGAATATAAGCATAATCCAGAAAAAATAACATATATGCATGAGAAGTTAAAACCAATAATGGAAGTAACATATGGTTGTTTAATATACCAAGAACAGGTTATGGAAGTTGTTAGGGAGCTTGGTGGATATAGCTATGGACGAAGCGACTTAGTTAGAAGAGCTATGGGTAAAAAGAAAATGGATGTAATGGAAGAAGAAAGACAATATTTTATCCATGGAAAAACAGATGAAAATGGAAATGTAGAGATAGCAGGATGCGTTAGAAATGGTGTAGACGAACAAACTGCAAATAAAATTTTCGACGATATGATTGACTTTGCCAAATACGCATTTAATAAATCACATGCTGCGGCATATGGTGTTATAGCATATGAAACAGCTTATTTAAAAGCATATTATCCAGTAGAATTTATGGCAGCATTAATCACAAGTGTAATGGGTAATACAGATAAAGTTGTTGAGTATATTAGAGAATGTAATGCATTAAATATAAAAGTTTTAAAACCAGACATAAATAAAAGTTTCGCAAAATTCTCAGTTGAAGATAACAATATAAGATTTGGACTTGCAGCAGTAAAAAACGTAGGTGTAAATATAATAAACAATATTGTTATTGAAAGAGAAACAAATGGAACATTTACTGATTTTATGAACTTAATAAAAAGATTAGATAGTAAAGATATAAATAAAAGAGTAATTGAAAGTCTAATTAAATGTGGCGGATTTGATGGAATGGGATACAATAGAGCCAGTTTAATGATGGGATATGAAAAAGTATTGGAAAGTGTATCTTTAGAAAGAAAGAAAAATGTTAAAGGGCAAATTTCTTTATTTGATGGATTCGACGGATTTGGACAAACTGAAGAAATAGATAAATTTGAAAATGAAATTACTTCTATTCCAAATATACAAGAATTTGAAGAAAGAGAAAAATTAGCTTTAGAAAAAGAAGTTTTAGGAATGTATGTTAGTGGGCATCCACTTTCAGAATATGAAAAAGAACTAGAAACAAGAACATCAATTAATACTAAAAAATTAAACGAATTAAAAGAAGACCTGGATAAATATTTATCTATGGACCAACAAAATGCAATAATTGGTGGAATGATTTCTAATAAAAGAATACAAACTACTAAAAGAAATGAAATAATGGCTTTCTTAGAAATTGAAGATTTATATGGAACTATGGAGGTAATTGTCTTTCCTAGAACCTTACAACAATATAATACTATTGTAAATGAAGAGAATATAGTTTATATTAAAGGTAGATTAAGTATACAAGAAGAGGAGAATGCTAAAATAATAGCTCAAGAAATAAAAGATATAAATGATAAAACTCCTTTTGTAGAAAATCAAAAAAAGGTATATAATAAACAAGTAAATAATATAGAGGAAAGTTTATTTCTAAAGATAGAAGATATAAATGATAAAGAAAACCTACAAAAAATAGAAAAAATTTTAAAACTTTATCCCGGTAGAGATGAAGTATTCTTATGTACTACTGTGCCAAAGAAAAAATACAAATGGAATGGAAATGTTACAATTTCCAATGTTTTAATTGAAAATTTAAAGCAAATATTAAATGAAACTTGTATTAAAATTGTATCACAGTAATAAAATAATATAAAATACCCAAAAATATAATACGATATAGCTAAATTTTTTCCAAAAATATGGTATAATATCGTAGTATATGAATTGGGTAAGTTTTTTTAATTGACATGGGATAAATAATACGTATAGGGACTAAAAATGTCCCTTGGGAAAATGGTTTTAGGAGGTAGCTTATGAAAACAATAGGAATATTAACAAGTGGTGGAGATGCTCCAGGAATGAACGCCGCTATAAGAGCAGTCGTAAGATCAGCAATCTATTATGGTTGCAAAGTGTATGGAATTAATAGGGGATATAAGGGATTAATAGAAGATGACGTACAAGAAATGAACTTATCATCAGTAGGTGACATTATACATAGGGGAGGAACTATTTTAAAATCTTCAAGATGTGAAGAGTTTAAAACTGAAGAAGGAAGAAAAATAGCAGTTAAGGTTCTTAAAAAATATGGGATAGATTGTCTAGTTGTAATTGGAGGAGATGGTTCATTTAATGGGGCAAGTAAATTAAGTGAATTAGGGTTCCCAGCAATAGGGATACCGGGAACAATAGATAATGATTTAGCATATACAGACTATACAATTGGATATTTCACAGCTATAGAAACAGTAATTGATGCTATCGGTAAAATAAGAGATACATCATCTTCTCATGAAAGGGTTAACATTGTTGAAGTTATGGGAAGACACTGCGGGGATTTAGCTTTATATTCTGGTCTTGCTGGTGGTGCAGAAACAATAATACTACCAGAACATCCAGAAAATATAGAAACTGTATGTGACAGATTAGAAACAACTAAAAAAAGAGGTAAAAAACACAGCATAATCGTTTTAGCTGAAGGTGTAGGGAATGCACATGAAATAGGAAAACAAATAGCAGAAAGAACAGGTTCAGATTTGAGAGTAACAATTCTTGGACATGTACAAAGAGGTGGTAGTCCGACTGCATTTGACCGTATCCTAGCAAGTAGATTAGGGGTAAGAGCAGTAGAATTATTACTAGATGGTAAGTCTGCTAGAGTAGTTGGATTAAGAGATGATAAAGTTATCGACATGGATATACATGAAGCTTTAGCTATGAAAAAAGATTTTGATAAGTATACTTATAAAATGACACAAATTCTATCTATATAGTGCTATAAAAGTCAAAAATACTATTTTTTATAGTTTTAATTATATAATAATTTATGTAACAAGATTTAGGAGGATAACATTTATGTTAAAAAACGCAAAAAAAACTAAAATAGTTTGTACACTAGGACCAGCTTCTGATAGCGAAGAGGTATTAACACAATTAGTAGAAAATGGTCTTAATGTGTGTAGATTTAACTTCTCTCATGGGGATCATGCAGAACAAAAGGTAAGAATGGATACTGCTAAAAGGGTAAGGGAAAAATTAAATGTTCCAGTAGCATTATTATTAGACACTAAAGGTCCAGAAATAAGAACAGGAAAATTTGCAGACCCAGAAGTTCTTTTAGAGCAAGGTCAACAATTCATAGTAACTATGGATGATGTTTTAGGAACAAAAGAAAAATGTACAGTAAGTTATAAAGAATTAGTTAACGATGTTAAAGTTGGGGATACTATACTTATCGATGACGGTCTTGTTGGATTAAAAATAAACGAAATAAAAGGTAATGATATAATCTGTACTGTTGAAAACTCAGGAATAGTTAAAAACCACAAAGGTGTTAACTTACCAGGTGTAAAAATAAATTTACCAGCATTAACACCAAAAGATATAAGTGATATAGAATTTGGTATAGAACAAGATATCGATTTTATAGCAGCATCTTTCGTTAGAAAAGCTTCTGACGTATTAGCTATAAGAGAAATATTAGAAAACAACAATGCTACTCATATACAAATAATATCTAAAATAGAAAACCAAGAAGGTGTAGAAAACTTAGATGAAATATTACAAGTTTCTGATGGTTTAATGGTAGCAAGAGGTGACTTAGGAGTTGAAGTTCCAACAGAAGAAATGCCAATAATACAAAAAGACATGATAAGAAAATGTAATGAATTAGGGAAACCAGTTATAACTGCTACTCAAATGTTAGACTCTATGATAAGAAATCCTAGACCAACAAGAGCAGAAGTAACAGACGTTGCAAACGCTATATATGATGGAACTGATGCAATAATGCTTTCAGGAGAAACTGCTGCAGGTAAATACCCTGTTGAAGCTGTTAAAGTTATGGCATCTATATCAAAAAGAATAGAAGAAACTTTAAAATATGAAGAAATACTAAGAGAAAGAAACTTAAAAGGTTCTACAGTAACAGATGCTATAAGTTATGCTACTTGCACAACTGCAATAGAATTAAATGCTTCTGCAATAGTATCTTCAACTTCTTCTGGATATACAGCTAGAATGGTATCTAAATTTAGACCTAAAACACCTATCATAGCTGCTACTGATAGCGAAAGAACTAGAAGACAACTAGCTTTAAGCTGGGGAGTTTATTCAGTACAAGCTGATCAAGCAAAAAATACAGATGATGTTATAGAATATTCTATAAATGCTGCTAAAGAGGCAGATTATGTAAAACAAGGTGAATTAGTTGTAGTAACTGCTGGTGTACCAGTTGGTGAAAGTGGAACTACTAACTTAATAAAAGTTCACGTAATGAGTGAAGAAATAGCAATGGGTATGGGTGTAGGTAGAGACACTGTTGAAGGAAGAGTTAAAATCGTAAAAGATGGAGAAACTTGTGTAGACTTCAACGAAGGTGATATATTAGTTACATCTATGACAAATTCAGATATGAATCAATATATTGAAAAAGCTGCTGCTATAGTAACAGAAGAAGGTGGAATGACTTCTCATGCTGCTATAGTTGGTATAAACTTAGGGAAACCAGTTGTAATGTCAGCTTCTGATATAATGAATAAAGTTGAAAATGGGGAAATAGTAACTGTAGATGCTACTAGAGGAGTAGTTTATAGAGGCTCAAGTAGAGTTTTATAAGAAATTGTTATCCTAAATTGTGTTAAATATACTTTAGCAAAATAAACAAAGAGAATTATATTTATTTGTAAATTAAATAGATATAATTCTCTTTTTATTTTGAATAATTATTTTATAAAAATTTACTAAAATGGTAAAAAATTCAAATAATTATTGAAATTTATAAAAAATGATGATACTATTATTTTATAAAGAGGGCCACTAATGTAGCAGATGCTTTAAATTTAGTGGCATTTTTTATAAAATAAATAGTCAGAAAATTTAATAAAATATTAAAACTTATAATACGATAATAGACTAAATTTGGATATAAATATAGCATTAATGTTTTATTAAATTGAAATTATATTTCTGATTTATTTAAGTTATATTTGTTTTGTTTAGGTCATAATATTTAACAAAGGAGGGGTAAAAGATGGCAGATAATCAAAACAGAGATCAATGGGGTTCGAAGATAGGTCTGATTCTTGCAATGGCAGGGAATGCAGTTGGGCTTGGTAACTTCTGGCGTTTCCCATATATAGCAGCCACTAATGGTGGTGGAGCATTCATGATTCCATATTTCTTTGCACTAATAGTTATAGGTTTACCTACAATGTTAGTTGAATGGACAATAGGACGTTATGGTGGTGCTCATGGACATGGTACAGTTGGTCCAATGGTATATATACAAGCTAAAAAAGCAATATCTCCTAAAAAAGCAATCATATTAGGCTCTGTATGTGGAGCAATAGGTTTTGGGGTAACTGTATTAGTTAACTCATATTACACTCATATCATAGGTTGGTCATTAGGATATGCAGTTAATTCATTAACTGGTGGATATGTAGGTGTAGATTCTGGAGCATTCTTTGTAAACTATGTCACTGATCCTAAAAACTTAATATTCTGGATTATAGGTTTAGCATCTTTAGGATGGGCAGTTATGAAAGGTGTATCTGAAGGTATAGAAGCTTGGGCTAAAGTAATGATGCCAGCTATATATGTATTTGGTATCATATTAGCAGTAAGAGCCGTAACATTAGGCGCTCCTGTAAATCCAGATTGGTCATCTATGAAAGGTTTAAATTTCGTTTGGAATCCAGACTTAAGTCAGTTAACATCAGCTTCAATAGTTACTGCTACAGGTCAAATATTCTTTACGTTATCTTTAGGAATGGGTATAATTTGTAACTACGCATCATACCTACAACCAGATGAAGATATAGTAACAGCTTCTGTAGCAACAGTAGCATTAAATGAATTTGCTGAAGTTATATTAGCTGGTACATCTGTTATACCTATATCTTATGCATTCCTTGGACCAGAAGGTATAAAAGGTAGTATAGGTTTAGCATTTATGGCATTACCAAATGTATTTACTACAATGGCTGGTGGTAGAATATTTGGTGCAGTTTGGTTCTTCTTATTATTCTTTGCAGGATTTACATCTGCAATAGCAATGTACAACTACTTAGTTGCATTACTAGAAGAAGAATTAGGCGTAGAAAGAAAGAAAGGTGCTATAGTAATATTCATATTATACTTAATCGTTGGTGCTCCAATAGCTGCTGAAGGTATAATAACTGGAGAAGCTAACTTAGTTTACTTTACAGAAGTAGATAACTGGATAGGTAACTACTTACTAATAGTTCTTGGATTATTAGAAGTTATAACACTTGCTTGGTTAGTTAAAGATGAAGGTCTAGAAGAAATGAACAGAGGTGGATTATGGCATGTACCAAAATGGTTCTATAGAGTATTCCATCAATTCTTAACACCAATTTGTATAATAGTATTCTTAGCAATATTCACAAAAGACTACTGGACAGCTGGTAACTTTAAAATCACTCCATCATATATCGAAGGAATTGAATATATGGCTCCTTGGGTAAATGCAGCAAGATTAGTTGTTGTAGTAGTATTAATAATTGGATTTGCACAAACATATAGAGCTATCAAACGTAAATATAAAGATGAAATAGAATCTAACAAAGTAAATGCTTAGTTGCATTAAAATAATTACTTAGTCGTGTTTAATAAATAAAGGATGGTGAATTATCATGACAGGTGCAGCATATACATTTTTAGGTATTGTTTGGGTTGCTATATTAGGAACAGCTGGAATAGCTTTAAAGAAAATAGTTGGCAATAGAGCATAATAATGATACTTTAAAGTGACATAATTAATTAAAAAAGAAAACCCTACAAAAACTTTGTGGGGTTTTTTTATAACACATACTTTTAAAAGTTTTATTTAAATTTTAATTAGAAGGAATTATACTTATATTACGGATATATTTAAATTGTATTCATAAAAAGGTTATATATTTAAACAGAGGGGGTGTATTAATTGGGTTCAAATACAGTAGCATTAACAATTAATAATCTAAGCAAAGAAATTAAAAAATTAAAAGGCCTTAAAGATAGACAAAAAGGTAAGTATTTATCTGATTTAGACAAATTAAATGCACAATATAAAGACTTAGAATTACCAGATTATTTTACGACACAGTATAACCAATTAAATAAAAAGGGGAATGAACTTCTTAAAGATATCAGAGGCGGAAAACATGTAGACAATGTAGCAAATGATATTCCTATTTATATAAGGTATTTAAAAGCATCTTTAATGGACTTTGAAGGTAAAACAAATAAACTAAAATATTATCTTCTTAGTTTCTATTTAACATCAGCATTATTTATGGCATTTACACCTCAGTTTTACGGTTATATATTACCACTTATATTTTTAGTACCAATATTCCTAGGTGTAAGAGGATGTAAAAAAAGATCAATAAATGGATTTTATATGAGTATGAGTGTAATACCGGTTGCGATTATGACGGCAGCTACATGGATTAGATACGGAATACAAGCAATGGGAGATTTTGATACATATGTAAAGGCTATTGTTGATTCGGGATTAAGTCAATCAATGTCTGAAAAATTAATATATGTCGGTTTTGTCGGAGGTATATTATTACTTGTAGTAGCATGTTTACAATTATATTTTGGATTTAAAAATAAAGATTTATTTATTTAAGGACTTTATAAGTCCTTATTTTTTTGGTAAAATAAATTTTTGAAGTCAAAAAAAATTGTTCGGAGGAAAAGGGAACCTATGTTATCAAAAAATAAAGAATATATAGTAGATATAGTAGATATAGGTCAAGGTGGCGTAGGAATTGGAAAATACGAAGGTTTTACTGTATTTGTCGATGGTGGACTTGTACAGGATAAAATAAAAGTTAAAATTACAAAATCTAAAAAAAATTATGCTGTTGGAGATATGATAGAAATAATTGAAAAATCACCATTTAGAGTAGCTAGAAAATGTAGCGAAAATCTTAGACAGTGTGGTGGATGCCAAATTCAAGAATTAGACTATCAAAAACAGCTTGATATAAAAACCAACGAAGTAAAACAAGTTATAAGTAGGATTGGTAAACTAGATGACGTTGTGATTCACGACACTCTAGGAATGGAACATCCTTTTAGATATAGAAATAAAGCTCAATTTCCAATTCAAAAGAAAGACAATATGCCTGTTATAGGATTTTATAAAAAGAAAAGTCATGACTTGATATCGACTGATGAATGTATAATACAACATGAAGTAAATGATAAAATAATAAAAATAATAAAAACTTATATTAGAGCCTATAATGTAAGTATTTATGATGAAAAAACACATAAAGGTTTATTAAGACATGTAGTAACTAAAGTTGGATTTACTACAGGTGAAGTGATGATCGTTTTAGTTGCTAACGGTAAGAAACTACCATATTTAAAAGAATTAGCATCAGTTTTAAAAGAAAATATACCTGGATTTAAAACTCTTGTTGTAAATGTTAATACACAAAAAACTAATGTTATTTTAGGAAAAGAAAATATAGTTGCTTATGGAGATGGAATGATTAGAGACTATATAGGTGAATTAGTATTTGAAATATCACCATTATCGTTCTTCCAAGTTAATCCACTTCAAACTGAAGTTTTATACAATAAAGCTTTAGAATATGCAAATTTAGGCGAAAATGACACAGTATTTGATATTTATTGTGGAATAGGTACTATATCATTATTCTTAGCACAAAAGGCTAAGAAGGTATACGGAATAGAAATAGTAGAAGACGCAATAAAAGACGCTAAGAGAAACGCTAAGATAAATAACATGGATAATGTCGAGTTCTATGTTGGAAAGGCTGAAGAAGTCGTTCCAAAGATGTATCAAGAAGGAAAAAGAGCTAATGTAGTAGTTGTCGACCCGCCAAGAAAAGGGTGCGATGAAAAAGTACTAGATACGATAATTTCGATGCAACCAGATAGAGTGGTTTATGTTTCATGTAATCCATCTACTCTTGCAAGAGATTTAGCTTACTTAAATGAAAGAGGATATAAATGTCATGAGATACAACCTGTAGACATGTTCCCACATAGTGTTCATGTTGAAAATGTGGCATGGTTATCAAAAGCTGATAACTAAAAGCAAATATCCAATTATAAATAAATTAAAGTTAATATATATGTTTATATTAATTAAAATAAAAACTCCCATTTACGGGAGTTTTTTTGTTTTGATTACTTACAAGAAAGGTAACCTAAATTGACAGTGGTATTATTTGTATAATATAATAATTTATGTTATTTACAATTGTTGGGAGGAAAAAGGAATTATGGGATTGGAATTAAGTGAAAGGAAGAGAAACATCATATTTGTTAACGTTCTCATAGGGTGTATTGTTTCGACTATGCTTTCAACTGCGTTAACAACTATTTTATCATCAGTAATGGATTCGTTTAATATTGATGCTGCAATGGGACAATGGCTTACGAGTTCATATTCACTAGTAATGGGGATTATGATGCCTTTAACGGCATATTTGATTAATACTATTTCGACAAAGAAATTATATATCGTTTCTATTGGATTGTTTATAGTAGGTTTAATCTTCTGTATATTTGCGACAAAATTTGAAATTATGTTATTAGGTCGTCTTATACAGGCATGTGGAGCAGGTATATTAACAGCAATGACTCAAGTTATTGCGTTGACAATTTTCCCTGCTGAAAAAAGAGGAACAGCTATGGGGTGGTATGGATTATCAGTAGGAGTAGCTCCAGTGATTGCACCAACATTAGCAGGAATTATTTCAGATAGTGTTGGTTGGAGAATGTTCTTTGTATTAGTTCTAATTATAGCGATTATATCATTTATAGTATCTGTTTTTGTGTTCGAAAACGTTTTAGAAACGAAGAATCAAAAACTAGATATTGCTTCATTTATTTATAGTATTTGTGGTTTTGGTGGTATAACCTTGATGGTTGGTAGTATTTCAGGTGGGAATTGGAAGAGTATGAATTTTATTATTTTATCAAGTATTGGAATATTAGGAATGATATTATTTTTACGAAAACAGTTAAAACTAGAAGAGCCATTTTTAGAAATTAGATTAGTTAAAAATAAAATTTTTACAATGTCTTTAATCGGAAGTATATTACTTTACTTTATTGTTCTTGGATCTTCTGTGATGTTGCCATTATATGTACAAACTATAAAAGGTTATTCTGCAACAATTTCAGGATTTGTAACATTGCCAGGAGCTATTGTAATGGCAGTATTAAGTCCTATAGCAGGAAAGATATATGATAAATTAGGTATAAGAAAATTATACATATCAAGTGCTATATTATTATTTATTGGAAGCGCAGGAATGAGTCGAATTACAATGGAAACATCTATATGGTGGGCATGTATTTTAAATATATTCCGTTATGCAGCCATAGGATGTATACTTACACCTATTATGACATGGGGAGTTAATAATATAGAAAGTAGTTTAACATCACATGGGACAGCACTTATAAACACTCTTAGAACAATTGCAGGTGCAATTGGAAGTGTAGTATTTGTAGGGATAATGACTTCTGTTGCTTCTAACTCTACAGCTATAGATTCTAATTTAGCACAACTAGAAGGGATGTCTGCATCATTTGTTGGAATGGCTATTGCATCGGCAGTATTCTTAATAATTGGGATTTTAGGAGTAAAAGATGCTGAATTTGATGATGAATATGCTCAAGAAGACGAGTCTGAAGTAGTTATATAAAAATATTAGAATAAATTCCTTCTTAAAGTATAAGAAATAAATTGATTTTAATTATCTAAAATACAGTTTAATAAAGATAAATTAGGAGATAGAATTATAGCTTATCTCCTAATTTATTTTCAAGTAAAGTTCGGTATCATAATATTTGGATTATATCGATTATTTTGGTATAATTGAATTAAAATTATATTAATAAGGGGGTGAAAATATGTGGTTAGTATTTGCGATTTTATCATCTGTATTTGCAGCATTAACTTCTATTCTTGCAAAGGTTGGGATTGATGGTGTAAATTCAAACTTAGCAACTGCAATAAGAACAGTAGTAGTTCTTGTTATGGCATGGGCAATGGTATTTTTAACTAATACGCAAAGTGGTATTGTGGAGATTAGTAAAAAGAGTTGGACGTTTTTAATTTTATCAGGTCTTGCTACAGGAGCATCTTGGCTATGTTACTACAAAGCATTACAGATAGGAGATGCATCAAAAGTTGTTCCAATTGATAAATTAAGTGTGGTAATTACTTTAATTTTAGCATTTACATTTTTACACGAGCAATTCACAATGAAATCAATAATAGGCTCAATTTTAATTACAGCAGGTACATTATTTATGGTATTGTAGATTAGTTTATATTTATAAAAGCTAATATTATATATATAAACTAATCTTATATATATAATATAAAAGGTAGCTGCATATTTTTTGCCTTTGCTATGATAATGATTTTCATTATACAAAAACATCAAAATAAGTTATTATAAGACATTTAAAGATAAGTAAAAACTCAATAATAACAAAAATAAGTCGATAATTAAAAAAACAAGAGAAAAATATGGAATAAAATGGTATACTAGAAAGTGAGTAATTAATTAGAATAATGAAGTATCTAAGTAAATACAGATGCACATAGTATACAATATAAAATTTCATTATAAATGATGAATTATAAGAAGCAGATATAGATACTCCATATAAAAATTATTTATAAATAATCAAAATACAATATAAAAAGATTATTAGTAAATGAGGGGTAGGAGATATTAATATGAATAGTATAAAGAAAATAGGAATGATAACAGGTTTTTCTATTGTTTTAGGAGCTGGGGTTTTTATGACAAATATCAATATAAATAATTTATTTAATGATAAAGTTGTTTATAGTGATATAAATGAAAAAGTAAAAGAAACAAATCAAGAAAAATCAGAGAAGACAAAGGTAAAAAAAGAAGCTAAGAAAATAAAACCATCTAAAGATAAAAATGGTGCGTATAATGTAAATGGAACTATAATTGTTAATAAAAAATATGGTTTAGATGAAAATTATACATATAAGGACAATCAAGAATTGTATGATGAGGCTACAGAGGCATTTGAAAAAATGCAAAAAGATGCTGAAAAAGATGGAGCATGGTTTCATATAGTAAGCAGATATAGAAGTTATGCTGTTCAAAATTGGGTATATGAATCATATAAAAAAGAAAGGAAAAATGTAGATACATTTTCTGCAAAACCAGGATATAGCGAACATCAAACTGGTCTTGCTTTTGATTTGAATGGGGAAGATCAAGAAATATCTTCAAATGAAAAATTTGAAGGTACAGAACAATATAAATGGCTTAATGAAAATGCATATAAATATGGATTTATATTGAGATATCCAAAGGATAAAATTGATATAACAGGATATAAATTTGAGCCTTGGCATTATAGATATGTAGGAACAGAAATAAGTTATGCATTAAAAGATAGAGATATAACTTTAGAAGAATATTTTAATCTTAAATAAATACTTCTAATAAAAAAGTAGTTGGTATTAATATGGATGCCAGCTACTTTTTTTATTGATAAATATATATTTTTTTAACTTATTTAAAATAAAAATTGTAAATTCTTTAAAGGCTATTGAAAAGTAATTTTATATAAGATATTATAGAAATAATATGTTTTAAAATATAATATAAATTATAAGTTAAAAATAAATAAGAACGAGTAGGTGTGCAGAATGAAAAAAGATATATGTATAGTAGGTATAGCAGGTGGTTCTGCTTCAGGGAAAACTACTATTGTAAATAACATAAAAGAGTTATTTCAAAATGACATTGAACTAATAAGTCATGACAATTATTATCTATCAAATGATGATAAAACTATGGAAGAAAGAGTTAAATTAAACTATGACCATCCATCATCATTCGACACAGATAAAATGATAGAAGACGTTAAAAAATTAAAATCAGGTGAAATGATATACAGACCTGTTTACGACTACACTCAACATACAAGAGCGAAAGAAGTTGTAGAAGTTCATCCTAAAAAAGTTATAATACTAGAAGGTATATTAATACTAGAAGATCCAAGACTTAGAGATTTAATGGATATAAAAGTATTCGTTGATACTGATGCTGATGAAAGATTAATGAGACGTATATTAAGAGATACACAAGAAAGAGGAAGAACAGTAGAATCAGTTTTAAATCAATATGTAACTACTGTAAAACCAATGCATGAGCAATTTGTAGAACCTTCTAAAAAATATGCTGATATAATAATTCCTAGAGGTGGCGAAAACAAAATAGGAATACACATATTACAAGAGCATTTAAAATTAATGTTAGACTAGGTTTAAGTTAAAAATTATTTTATTATAAGATAATTAAACTAAATAATATAGTAAAGTGCGTAAATTCTATATTATACAAATAAGATATATATAATATAACTGAAATTTGTAATATTATAAGTGCAGATGATTAAATAAAATTTATTTGATAATCTGCACTTATTTTTTTATTAGTAAAGTCTCTTACATAATATAATTAATATATAATCATATTATGTAGGAGGCTTTACTTTGAATTATATACAAGCGATAAAAAATTTTGAACCGATAAATGAACAAGAACAAAACGATAAGAAACTAATTTTAAATTTTATAGAAAAAAATAATGATGTACTTTATAGAGAAAATGAATATGCACATATGACTAGTTCGGGGCTTATTTTTAATAAAAACTTAGACAAAATACTTATGGTTCACCATAATATCTACAATACATGGTCATGGACTGGTGGACATGCTGATGGGGAAGATGATTTATTAAAAGTAGCGATTAAAGAAGCAAAAGAAGAAACAGGAGTAAAAGATATAGGTGTTTTGGATGAAAATATAATAGCTATAGATATTTTACCTGTTGTTCCACATATAAAAAGAGGAAAATTTGTAAGTGGACATCTCCACTTCTGTATATCATATGCTTTAGTAGCAGATGAAAGTAGTCATACTGAAGCTAAGCTAGACGAAAATAGTGGTGTTAAGTGGATAAAAATAGATGAACTAGAGAATTATTCAAATGAACCATATTTAATTGGAATATATAGAAAAATACACAAAAAGGTTCTTATGGATAGAGAAATTAAATAATAAAAATGAAGGATAGAAAATTTATCTTTCATATTGTTTTGAACTCGAAGTATAGGATATTTTAGTAATAAAAATATATCTAAACAAAATAAAAAGCTATGGTAAAATGAAACTTAAATATTTTATCATAGCCTTTTTATTTTAATTTATATAACTAAATTCTAAGTTTATATTATTTTGATTTTGTAGCAACTACAAATAATCTCTTATAATTAAATAAAACACTGCCATCAGCTCTTAAAGAATAAACATTTTTTAATTTTATTAAGTAGTTATTTTTAAAGTTTTCTCTAAAATCATCACTAGGAAGTGCGTTTAAATAATCTTTCATACTAGTACTTTCATACCATTGTAATATACCTTCAAGCCCTTGCATTACATGCATATAAGTTGTAGTCCATATTTGTATATCTTTTGCGCTTGATAAGTGAGATAATACATCATAATAAAAGTCAGGTTGATGATGATTAAATCTCAATTTTTTTCCTTCAAAATAAGGTCTATATTTTTTTACATATTCTAATTCATATAGCGCTTGTTGACCTTTAATATTATCTACTAATGGCAATTGTATTGCTATAGTTCCACCTATATTCAATAAAGCATACCATTTTTTTATCAATTCTTCATGATTTGTCATACGTTGAATAGCAGCATTTGAAAATACTATATCGAATTTCCCCAATGCACTTAAATCCCATGTAGCATCCATTAATCTGAAGTCCATATCTGGATAAAGTAATCTAGCTTTTTCAATCATAGTAGGTGAGTTGTCTATACCGATAATTTCAGCATTAGGCCATCTTCTCTTTAACTCGTTAGTACTATTACCAGAACCACAACCTATATCTAGGATACGATTAGGATTATCTATTCCTATTCTTGAGATTAAGTCTTTTGCAGGTAAAGTTCTTTCTTTACCGAATTTTAAGTATAAATCTGGATTCCAATCTATCATTTTAAAATTCCCCCTTTGAAAAAAAACTCTATATACTATGAATTAAAGCACTATTAAGTTGAAAGTGCAAGAAGAAAAAAATAAATTTCATTATAAGTAAAAATATTTTTATATATATTTTAAAATTAATTTTTAGTATAAATAGATTGAACATTATTTTGAGGTAAAATTCATAAAAAACTTAACTTTATAGTGTATACTAAATATAAATAAGTGAAATAAATTAAATAATATAATTT